>JALZOO010000216.1 GCA_030913905.1 Acidobacteriota bacterium | reverse complement strand
ACAATCAAAGGCATAATTGCCGGCGCAAGCCGCTGCGTCAAAACGGTTCTCACCGCCGACATCACCTTATTGGGTTGATCCGTGGTCGCTGAGGTTTCCTCGCGTCGATAAACGACCTTTGGTTGATTGTCCTCCGGCGGAGTTGGCGACGAGTGATCGCGCTCGGCGTTTGAGCTCTCGGCTGGGTCGTCGGCCGGCTGGGAATGCTCGTCAGGCGATGATTCTTTCTCGAGCATATGGGTTTTCGGAACTAGCGAACTCGGCGCTTTGTTAGCCGGCAGCTCGGCTTACGGTTTTGCGTCCATCCAGTTATCGGCGATCCCGACATCGACCACAAGAGGCACATCCAGGGTCACCGCCGATTCCATTTCCCTTTTTAGTATTTCAGCAATGTGTTCGGCACTGTCAGCCGGCGCTTCAACCAGCAATTCGTCGTGCACCTGCATTAAGAGTTGCGCCTGAACATTCTCGCGTTTGAATTCCTCGTCAACCTTGAGCATGGCTATTTTTACGATGTCACTGGCGGTGCCTTGAATAGGCATGTTGATCGCCTCGCGCTCCGCTGCTTTACGAATGTTAGCGTTGCGATCCGCGATGCCCGGAAGCGGTCGAATGCGACCGTAGATGGAGCGTACGTAACCATGTTCACGAGCACGCACCGGCACCTCTTCCATGTAACGTCGAACGCCTTTGTATGTGTTGTAGTAGTCTTCGATGACCTTCTTTGCTTCCTGCCGCGTGATGCCCACCCGCTGCGAAAGTCCCCACGGTTCGATTGCATAAGCAATTGCAAAGTTAACAATCTTGGCAAACCGCCGCGCTTCTTTCAGTTCTTCATCTGTCCTGGCGCCGAAGACAAGCCGCGCGGTGCGTGCATGAATGTCCTCGCCATTCTGAAATGCCTCGAGCATAACAGCATCCTGGGTAATGTGAGCGAGAAGTCGCAGCTCGAGCTGCGAATAATCAGCCGAGATGATCTTGTTTCCTTTTTCCGCGACAAACGCGCGCCTGATGCGACGGCCCAGTTCCGTCCGAATTGGGATGTTCTGCAAGTTGGGCTCGCTCGACGAAAGCCGCCCGGTGGCCGCCACGGTTTGATTCAACAGGCAGTGGATTCGTCCATCGGCGGCGATTTGATGAGGCAGCGCGTCAGTGTAAACGCTCTTCAGTTTGTCGAGTTCGCGATAGTCGATGATCAGCCGGGGCAGTTCGAAGGTTTGCGCCAACTCTTCGAGCACGGCTTTGCTGGTGGAGATTCGACCGGTGGAGGTTTTTCTGCCGGAGGTCATTTCCAATTCGGAAAGAACTTCACCCACCTGCTTCGGCGAGCCGATATTGAATTCGCGGCCGGCCAATTCGTAAATTTTTACTGTTAGTTTCTTCAGCTCAAGCCCAAGATAACTTGAAAGGTCGGAAAGTGTGGCGCGGTCCACTTTTAATCCGACCCGCTCCATCCGAAACAGAAGCGGCGCCAGCGGCAGTTCCATCTCGCTGTAGATTGTCTCAAGTTTCTTTTCCAGGATTCTCTGGCGCAGAACCTTAGCCGTGCGAGCCGTCAGATCGGCGGCCGCGGCGGTTCGCCATTGCAACTCCGTCCAACCATTCGAGGGCGGGTCAACGCTCTCGACGCCGACAGCTTCGCGCGCCAGATCGCTAAGTTCATATTTGCTGCGATTCGGATCGAGCAGGTAGGCGGCGAGGAAAGTGTCGTCCTTCACGCCTTCGAGAGTGATATCGAGCCGGCCGAGCAACCCGACCGCGCGTTTCATGTCATGAACGGATTTTTCCAACAGTCCATTCGATAAAACATCTCGAACTGCGGCCACGGCCGCCTGTTGCTCGCCGCCAAACTTTTTGAAGTCCACCAGCGCCGAGAGCCCGGGGCCAGTCGAAAACGCTATTCCCTCAGCAGAGTCGTAATCGATAGCACACTGCTGCTCGCCACTGCCGGGCGGAGTGGAATCGGCGACAGCGATGCCTACACTTTCTGCGTCCCAAAGTGTCTTTATCAAATCATCGAGGGCCGCGCGTGAATCGATAATCTGATAATTGAGTTTCGCATCGGCGTCCGCGGTAACCGGTGTAGCCGCGTCTGCAAACTCGCGCGTGAGCGTGGCAAACTCCAGCTCTTTGAATAGCTCGTATGCGGCTGCCCGATCCGGTGGTCTCGATCTAAGTAAATCCAGATCCAATTCGATATCCAGGTCGGTACGTATGCGCGCGAGCTCACGCGACTTGCGGATCAAGTCCGGATTGTTGTGCAGCGATTCGCGGTAGGTCTTGTGCTTAACTTCCTCCCAACGCTTTAGCGCCTCTTCAATGGAGCCAAGCTGCGTGATGATCTGCACCGCGCCCTTTGAGCCAATTCCGGGGGCGCCCGGGATGTTGTCGATTGAATCGCCCATCAGCCCCAACAGGTCAACGACCTTGTCGGCCGGGACCCCAAACTTCTTCTCTACCCATGCTTCATCACACCACTCAACCGGCGGCACATACTCCTTGCGCTTCACGACTTGCGAATTCTGACGCATACCAACGACAAGAGGATCGCTGACCAATTGGCACATGTCTTTGTCGTTTGAAACGATCACTGCCTGAAGCCCTTGTTCAGCGATCCTGGTGGCCAGCGTTCCTATCACGTCGTCGGCCTCAAAACCAGGCGCATTGATCACGGGGATATTCAGCGCCTCACAAAGACGAATTATGTAGGGCAGTTGTGACGCCAGATCCTCGGGCATCGCAAGCCGGTTGGCTTTGTAATCAGCGAAAGTTTCATGTCGAAACGTTTTCTCACCTGACTCAAAAATTGCGGCGATATAATTTGGCTTTTCATCCTGCAGCAGTTTGCGCAGCATGTTGGTGAAGATATAAACGGCCTGCGTGACTTGTCCTTTGGAGTTTGCCAGCGGCGCAGCTCGATTCGCCATCGGCGCAAAAAACGCGCGGAAGATATGCGACATTGAATCGATCAGGAATACGCGTTCGACTGGTTTTTTCCCAGCGGAGGCTTGCTTCGTCGGCATGTGTTTCGATCATAGAGAGGCGTTTTGGGGGTGTCAAACAAGCGGTTCGTTCAACCTTCCTTGGACCGCTGGCGTCCCGCCCGCGGTCCATTGGGCCGTGGACTCTATTCACCAGTTTCTGTGTCATTCTCACGCCTGGTCTTTCCAGGTTGTGGCGACAACGCAACACATCGCGATTCAAAGCGGGCGCGATTGCGAGATTCTCAGGCGGCATAAGCATTGCTCCGGAATTTGTGTTATCAAAAATTTGATACTCTGTGGCCCACACGAAGGTGATTCGACTTGATTAAGCAAACAACGCTCGGCTCAGCAGTCGAAACTGACGGCATCGGACTTCATACCGCGGTGCCTGTAAAGATCCGTTTGCTCCCTGCCGCCCCGGACTCAGGTTACGTTTTCCGGCGTACTGATCTTGGCGGTTTCGAGATTCCCGCCACCGTTGAATCTGTCGCACACTGCGGTTACGCAACCACGCTCATGCGAACCGGCGTGATGCTCTCTACCGTCGAGCATTTGCTCTCAGCGCTGCGCGGCCTCGACGTGGATAACGTTTACATTGACGTTGATAACCTGGAAATTCCTATTCTCGATGGCTCCGCGGAAGTGTTTGCCGAGATGATTGAGAAGGTTGGTTTGGTAGAGCAGCCTCTTGCTCGGCGCGCCTTACTGGTTCGCGAAAAGATTTCGTTTGAACAGGGCAATCGCCGCATCAGCATCGAACCGGGCGATCATTATCAGATTGATTGTCTGATTGATTTCCCTCACCCCATGATTGGAGTGCAGGAGTTTTCCATTCAACTCCGGAACAATGCGTTCAGCCGGGAGATCGCGGCGGCACGAACGTTTGGGTTCACTGATGAGATCGAAGCGTTGCGGCGGGCAAATCTTATTCGCGGCGGCTCACTTGAAAACGCTATCGTGCTGACTCCGGAAGGAATGCTGAATGAAACCGGATTGCGATTTCGCGACGAATTCGTACGCCATAAAATCCTGGACATCATCGGCGATCTCGCCCTGCTCGGTATGCCGATCCTCGGAAAGGTTGTGGCTGAAAGAAGCGGTCACATCATGCACGCCGGATTAATGTCTAAACTCCTGCGCGTCCGCTCCGCCTGGGACATTGTCGACATGCCTGCGATAAGTACTGTCCAAAGTCCAATGTCCAAAGTCCAAAGTCCGCTATCCGAAACTAGGATCTAAGACCCTATCCGAGACCAGAAATCCAGGATTTAAGTTTTTGTCTGCTCCCACCTATGCCGAAGAGTCTCGCGCCGAACAGACTTTGGACATTAGACATTGGACCTTGGACTTCGCCCATTGGACATTGGACCGTGTCGATGTGGTATCTTTTGCCTTCCCCTAAACGCCCGCGTAGCTCAGTGGATTAGAGCGCTCGCCTCCGGAGCGAGAGGTCGCAGGTTCGACCCCTGCCGCGGGTACCATTCCCTCGCCGAACGGCCGATCTCATAACACAAGGACTTGGGAAAGCGGCGTCAAGCCGCCGCACTCCAAACAGGGAGTTTTTATGCATAAGGACCAGGACGAAACAAGCCAAGCCGACGTGACAAAAGACTGTCACAGCGTAACTGAAGCTGAAATCGACACTACGTTGAAGGACTCGTTTCCCGCGAGCGATCCGCCTTCGTGGACTCTCGGCACAGCTCCATGTGCTGACACGAGCCAAGATACTGAAGAGCCTGGCGAAAAAGATCCGAACGCTAACAAAACCGCCTAGTGGCGAGGTTACAGAGTTGCGGAAATGGCTACGCTTCCAGCGTAGGCGCGTTTGCTAAGGTACTAGACCACAGCGGATCGCCCGAGAGGGGGTAGGCCCAACTCCTTGGAGTGCGCCGGCCCGGCGGCGCTTTAGTCTGTCGCGAATTGTATAGACTTTGTTGCTTTCATCTACTTACCAAGCGGCGCCTGCCACCGCTGACCAGAGCGGCGCCAGGCCGCCGGACTCCAAAGGAAGGGGGGATGGCGCCCGCTCTCACTTCACAATCGGTATTGGGCAGCCCCACACAAATACGGAACCGGTAGCGGTAGCGACCGGCTAATGGTTGATTACAAGGCTTCCTCCAAAGACGCGATTGTGTTTGGCCCAACCCGACCCGGTCGCTACCGCTACCGGTTCCGTATTTGTGCGGCGCTCGGTTGAGTGGGCAATACTCACTCGTGCCAAACTGTACCAGTACCTTCATAGTCCTTCCTTTCGCTTCCTCACGCCAAAACATGGTAGGCTTGAACTCCCCCAGCGGCAGATTACAACTCTCGTCTATGCCATCGCCCATCGAACCAAATAATAGGCGCACCATTCTCATTGTCGATGACTTTGACGACACGCGGCTGCTCTTGCGCACGTGGCTGGAGAAGAAAGGTTATCGCGTGGTCGAGGCGGAAAACGGAAATGAGGCGGTAGCGCAGGCGGAAACTCAACAGCCTGACCTGATCATCATGGATGTGGAGATGCCCGAATTGGACGGACTATCTGCCACACGTAAAATTCGCGCACTCGCCCATGGCCAGGCGGTGCCTATCGTCGCGGTCTCTGCTTACGGCGCGGACCAGTTTCGCGATGAGGCGCTCGCCGCCGGCTGCAACGAGTACGTCCCGACGCCATTTGAACCGGATGAGCTCGAGGCACTTATTCGATCGCTCATCAAGTGATACTGTCCAGATGCGACAAGAATTACTAGCCCCATTTCTTATTCTACTAACCGCCTGCACTGCTCTGGCGCAGAACAGCCAGTGCTCGTTAAAGCTTTCCGATTTGCCGGCTGCTCCCGAGCTGTTCGGCTTTCGGTTGGGGATGACTACAGATGAGGTCAAGGCTCGCGTGCCTAAAGTGAAGTTCGGGCGCGCTGACGAATTCGAGGTGTTGAAGACGAGTATCAACCCACACCACGATTCAACCATCGACCAAGCCAGCTATGCCGGCGTCAGAACTATTTCGCTGGATTTTCTTGATCGACGGCTAACGTCGCTGTGGCTTGGTTATGACGAGTCGTTCAAATGGCAAACCGCGGATGAGTTTGTGGCGGGCATTTCGCAATCCTTACGCTTGCCGAATGCGTGGACGCCATGGCGAACGCGAGGTCACCGGCTCCGTTGTGCGGATTTCGAAATGACCGTGATGACATTAGGCGTTGGTCCAAGTTTTCGCATTCTTGACGATGCGGCCCAACAAACACTGGCGGCACGTCGGGAGGCCAGAGAGGCTCAGGAGTCATCGGACGAAGAGAACGCGACAACTGAAGTGATCGCGGACCGGCAGGAAAAGACCTTCTATCCTGCGGGTTGCCAACCCGTGGATATCAAGCCAGCAAACCGCGTCGTCTTTAGTTCAAAGGAAGAGGCTGAACAGGCTGGCTACAAGCCGGCAAAGAGCTGTACGCATGATCTCGAGTGACTACCAGCGGGGGATTCAACTCCTTGGAGTGCGCCGGCCCGGCGGCGCTTTAGTCTGCCGCGAAATGCATAGACCTTGTTACTTTCATTTGCTTACAAAGCGGCGCCAGGCCGCCGCACTCCAAAGGAGAACTTAGATGCTTAAAGAATTTCGTGACTTTATCGCTCGGGGTAATGTGATCGATTTGGCGATAGCAGTAGTTATTGGTGCAGCTTTTGGCAGGGTTGTCATATCGCTTGTCGAAGGCATCATCATGCCGCCAATTGGAATGTTGCTGGGCGGCGTCGATTTCTCAAATTTGTTTATTGATCTTTCCGGAGAGCGGCCCGCGTCGTTGGCGGATGCGCAGATTAAAGGCCTGCCTGTCATTGCCTATGGAACGTTTCTGAACGACGTGATCACTTTCCTGATTATCGCGCTGGTGATCTTCCTGCTGGTCAAAACAATTAACAAACTGAAACGGCAGGAAGTTGACGAACTCACGAAGGACTGCCCGTATTGCTTCTCGAACATTCCGGTGGAGGCTACCCGCTGTTCCGGCTGTTGTTCTCAGCTTGAAGCTGTATGATTCAGAATCGCGAGCGGTAGCTAGCGGATGCCAATGTCAACGTGGGAAACACGAATACGGAACCGGGAGCGGTAGCGACTGGATGCCGGCGTCAACGTGGGCAACACGAATACGGAACCGGGAGCGGTAGCGACCGGGTGCCGACGTCAAAGTGGGAAACACGAATACGGAACCGGGAGCGGTAGCGACCGGGTTTGGCTGAGGCGAGAAACTTTTTGAAGTTGTAAATTACGCGGTCGCTATCGCTCGCGGTTCTAATACCGAGCCGAGGACCCCGTCGCTACACCGATGCGTTGGGGTTCTGTATTTGTGTTTACACTGTAACTCCCTATCATGCGCGAATGCCCACGTTGTGAAAGTTGTTATGAAGATGACGTGGTTGTTTGTCCGATAGACGAAGGACACACGAAACAGACTTTGCCCGGTCCCACCCTCCTTTCCTCACGTTACCTGCTCGAAAAAAGACTCGGTCGCGGCGCAATGGGCCAGGTGTATCTCGCGCGGGACCAAAACCTGGTAACTCGCCGGGTGGCTATAAAAACCGTTCGGCCGGACATTTTGAGTGATGAGAATCTAGCCGAAGGTGAAGCGATTGCGCGGTTCGAACGCGAAGCTCGCGCGGCGGCCTCAATCCGTCATCCAAACGTTGTCGATGTAACCGACTTCGGCAAGAGCCCCGAGGGTGTGTTCTTCCTTGTGATGGAGTATGTCGAAGGCGAAAGTCTGTATCAGTTGCTGCGACGCGAAGGGACGTTGGATATCGGTCGCACTGTAACAATCCTGGGGCAGGTGGTGGCCGGAGTTGATGCCGCCCATGACGAGGGGATACTTCATCGGGACCTCAAACCGGCAAACATCTTCATCATGCAAAAACGAAAAAAGACATCCGTTAGCATGACGGACGGTTTTGTTAAAGTCGGGGACTTTGGTCTGGCCAAGATTGTGAATGCGGATCGAATGGAAACTGCCGGCGGCCCCGAGTCGCGCGGAATTATCGGAACGCCCGAGTACATGGCGCCCGAGCAGATGCAAACCGGCGTGCAATTGGATGCGCGCGCCGACATCTATGCGCTCGGAGCTATTGCTTATCACATGCTGGGCGGGCGGCCGCCGTTTATCGGCGATCTGACCCAACTCGTCGCACAGAAGTTAATGCAGTCGGCCCCTTCCCTGCTCACTTTGAGGTCGGACATTTCTGCAGACGTCGATGGCGCCATCCTGAAAGCGCTTGCGCGTGACCCGTCTGAGCGACCGCAGAACGCGAATGAATGGTTTGAACAACTTGTCGCGGCTGAAAGAAAACTCTCAGAGACTGAAGGCAAAACGGAATCGCGTCTCGTGGTAATGGCCCCCGCCGGCTCCGAAGTTTATGTTGACGACGAGCGCCAGGGCAGCGTAGGACGGTCGGGCCGAGTGGTTCTCAACTCGATACCTCCCGGACAACACGTCCTGCGGGTCGCACGGGTAGGTGAAGTTGACGACGAGCGCGTCATTGAAATCCGGCCGGAGGCAATCGAACAAATCATTCAGGCGCAGTTTCGAGGTGGGCCGTCGAGCGATCACCTGACGCCTTCACGTGGAGGAAGTCTAGATAGCAGGACCGGCGCAGCCTCAGCGTCGCCGCAAGTGGTTGCATGCACCAAATGCGGTTCCCGATTTGCAGAAGGAATAAAGTTTTGCGGACGCTGCGGCAACGGCACGTTTCAAATTATTGCCGGAGACGAAGGCCCACGTGGCAGCACTCCTTCGGCAACCGGCGCCACGGTTGCCTGTCCTCGATGCAAACATCAATACCCTTCCGCGATTCGATTCTGCGGTCGATGCGGAATTCCCATCGGCGCACAGGCGTTGGATTGGCGCCAACCGCGACCTGTTGAAGTCGTTTGCAAGTTGTGCGGCAGCAGCCATCCAGGCGGAACGAAATTCTGCGGCCGCTGCGGTAAACCCATCAGCGCTTGAGCCCCACCACGCTTCACATATAATGTTCGCGATTGCGTAGTCGCAGCTGAGTGCCTGCTGTCTTGTTGAAGACTTCTCTGTGTGTCCTCTGTGTTCTCTGTGCCTCTGTGGCGAGTTCTACCAGGCAAAGGATTACCACGGAGACACAGAGAACACGGAGGATGCACAGAGGATGAAAGGTGAACCGCGATAAGCCATCCGCAGGTGTGCTATAAATGACGACTCGAAGCTAGCCCGCTGAGTCGGAATCGAGCCAAACGATGAAACGCTGTCCCTCGTGCAATAGAACCTATACCGACACTTCGCTGAACTTCTGTCTGGATGACGGCTCACCGTTGGCGGTCGACACAGGCATGGATCCCAACGCCACGATTCGTTATACCGACGTACACGACACCAATTCACCTCCAGCTAGTTCTCGCCAACAGACTCCATTGTTGAACCAGGTGGAGGCGTCCGCTCAGCCGCGGCAATGGGCTCCAACTCCTCCGGTGCACGCGCGCAAGAAATCCAGTGCAGTGTGGTGGATCCTGGGAGGAGTTGTGATAGTTGGAGTGATCGGTGTTGGGCTCGTAGTCATGTTGATCGCACTTGCGAGCCTTGGATCGAATTCCAATGGGAATACGAACGCGAACGCAAACACTCGTAACGTTAACGCGCGTGTGGTCAACCGCAACGGCAACACAAACAACGCCAACGTGGGGAATGTAAACTCCAACGCAACTCTGCCGTCATCGATGACTGACGATTTTTCTGAGGCCAAATGGGGAACGGGTAACTTCGCGTACGGCGACATCTCGTATGAGAACGCCGAATATCGCATGCGCTCGAAAAAGGAAAGTTACCTGGTAATGTACGCTCCCTCGAATGACTACAACACAACAGACGCCACCGTTCGCGTGACAGCGCGCAGCGTTGACGGCACGTCACCGGCTTCCGGCTACGGGCTAATCATTCACGGAGAGAAGTCGGCCGCCGGACAACTTGAAGATTATGCGCTGCTAATTTATACCGGCCCGGAACCGAAGTATGAAATCATCAAGCATAAGAATGGCAACCAAACGGCGGTAGTCCCCTGGACCAGCTCAAGGGTTATCCGGACAGGCAGCAATCCGAATCAACTCGAGATACGTGCGAACAGCGCACAACTCACCTTCTACATCAATGGCCAGTATGTAGATCGGATAACGGATACTGAAAACTTCAGGCACGGCCTGGCAGGGCTTTACACCAGCGACACACCGGAAGTTGCCTTCGATGATCTCGAAATAAAACGGTAAACCGTGGTCCAAAGTCCAATGTCCAAAGTCGAATGCGGACAAGCAGTTTAGAGTTCAACCTTTAGGTTGTCCTTACAAAGAGGCGGCAAGCTAAAGCTTGTACTCTGAACTACTGGACCGGTGCCAACGTGGACATTGGACTTTGGACAACTAGATGCAAGTCAACTTGAAAGTTTTGGCGGGACCTTACCAGGGTCGCGTCTTCAGTTTTACGCAAGCGGACACCTTCCTGATTGGCAGAACCACCGACTCCCACCTTTACCTGCCCGAAGATAAATTCTTTTCCCGACATCATTGCCTGCTGGAGATCAGCCCGCCTCACTGTTTGTTGCGCGACCTTGGGTCGACTAACGGAACGTTTGTTAATGGGCAACGAGTCGCGGAGGCATCACTCAAAGATGGTGACTACATTAAGGGCGGCGAGACAGTTTTGCTGGTTAACGTGACCGCGGGCGAAACGACTGGCGGAAACAATGCGCCCTCGACGGGTGAAGCGAGTCCGAAGATTGTGACCGTCGAATGCTTGCATTGCGGCCGGCGCGAAGAGGCCCAGGCGGCTGCTGCGGACGAGCACTTGACGTTTCTTTGTGAGGATTGCCGAGTGGAGATGAAGAAGACGCCACAGCCTATTCCGGGTTACGACATTGTTCGGGTGCTGGGGCGGGGCGGTATGGGCTGTGTAATGCTGGGCCGAAACCAGACAAATGGCGCCGTCGTGGCAATCAAGACGCTGCTGCCGGAGTTTGCTGTTAGTGACAAAGCGATGCGTCGCTTCATGCGCGAGATAGATGTGGCGTCGGCTTTGCGACACCAGAATATCGTGCAGTTCATCGATCGGGGAGTTCACAACGGCGTCTTTTACCTGGTGACGGAGTTTATTGATGGAGCTGACGCGGCAAAGCTGGCGGACGATAGTGGCGGCAGACTACCGCTGCGGGAAACGGTGGCGATCATTTCTCAAGCACTCGACGCCCTGTCTTACGCCCACTCCGAAGGATATATCCATCGCGACATCAAAGACCAAAACATTCTCGTCAGGGGAACCTGGCCTAACCTTTCCGCCAAGTTGACTGACTTCGGACTGGCAAAAAGTTTTACGCAATCAGGTATGAGCGGAGTGACGGTGGCGGGCGAGATGGCGGGAACGCTGGCGTACATGCCGCCTGAGCAATTGAAAAACTTTCGCGACGTGAAGCCGCAGTCCGATATCTACGCTGTGGGGATGACTGCCTACAGTCTACTGAGCGGCGAGCTGGCGTTGAGCCTCGGCAGGAAAACCAGCATGGCTGAAACCATCAAGGCGATCTTCGAACAACCTGCTGTCCCGCTCCGTGAACGGTTACCAGAACTTCCCGATACGATCTGCCAGATAATCGATCGCGCGCTTGTTAAAGACCCCACCGAACGTTGGCAGTCAGCCGCAGCGATGCGCAACGCACTGAAACATGCGATGTGATCTCGACTAAGCCTTATCGACCAAGGCCTCGGGTGGCTGCTTCGCTTTTAAGACCTGCTTTTGATCGTTGAAGACTTAGGCTTGCAACCCCGATACGCCTGACCCGCGCTATCTTGCGAGCCGGCGGCGATCTGTTTGACTGAGCTACCGGCGCGTAACTCGACGTTGCCGGCAGAAACGATCACAAGTGTGTTGCCACACCCAATATCAACTACAAACGACGCTTGCAGGGGAGTCATTGCAACCACTGTGGCATCTTTCGTAGAAACTGTCGCGGTCATGCCTTCCGCTTTCGTGATCCGAGCCGCACCAGCCTCGAGCTTGATTGTCATCGACGAATCATCGAACGTGATGTTCATCTTTGAGGCCGGCAACGCCTCGACGCGCCCAAGCTTTCCAAGGCTCACAACCGCGCTTGAACCCTTCGCCGTTTCGACGGTGTCGCCTGAAGCAATCTCAAAGCCCGGAGCCACGCTCTTTCCGTTAACTTTAATCCTGCCGCTTACTATCTGTCGGCTCGATGGTCCTGCCGGTTCCTGCGCCGCAGGATTCGTAGGACCGAGCAGAGACAGGCTAAAAATGGTCGCGGCCAGGACCAAGCGGCCCGCCCAAGCTTGTGCAATCATTGGTTTTCCTCCGGTTAGGTTTGTAAGTGCGGGGATTGGCAAAAGTCAATTAAAATATCTTTACTTGGGGGACTCGGAACCGCATAATATCGCCCCGCTCACCGGCCTGACAGCCGGTGAAGTTGTCTAAGGGAGGCACAACGGGAAAGCGAGCAGGAGAAGGGTAAACGAAAGTCGACTGTGGAGTCTGAGTCGAACATCAACCCGGAGAATGAAGGCATGAGATCCATTTGGAAAGGCCACATCAGATTTCTGTTGGTAGCAATTCCCGTCCGCATCTACAACGCCCTCGAAACGTCCGAAAAGATTCAGTTTAATCAACTGCACCGCGACGATTACGGGCCCATCGGCTACGACAAGCGTTGCAAAAAATGCGGACAGGTTGTCACTGGCGATCAGATAACCAAGGGCTATCAGTACGAGCCGGATCGTTATGCGATTGTGGAGCCCGACGACATTGCCAAGGTTAAGATCAAAACTACCAAAGCAGTGGACATCATCGGGTTTATCGACAGCTCGGAGATCCCAACTACCTTTTACGACTCACCTTACTATGCAGGTCCGGATGGTCCGGTAGCCGAAAAGCCGTATGCGTTGTTACGCGAGGTGATGAAACAGACCGGCAAAGTTGCGGTTGGGAAAGTCGTGCTTCGTGACCGGGAAGATTTGGTGGCTGTGTTTCCACATGAGAATGGACTCGTGTTGCAGAAGCTCCACTACCCACACGAACTCAGAAGCATGCAGGATGTGCCTGAGCTGGACGGCGTCAAGAAGCTCGATAAAAATGAGTTGAAGCTTGCCACCACCCTGGTAGAGCAGATGGTAACGTCGTTATCTGAGATTGATACAGTCGACCAGTATCACGAAGCGCTGAAGAAACTGATCGAGTCGAAGATCAAGGGTAAGAAAGTTGTGGAATTTGAGGTTGAAGAACTGCCCAGACTTGATATCATGAGCGCGCTGAAGAAGAGCTTGCAGGCTTCGAGCCGCAAACCCATGGTCAAGGCAACGCCCGCTGCTTCGAAGAAGAAGGCACTTACGCTGGTGAAGTCGGAAGCAAAGCCGAAAGCAGCGAAGAAACGAAAAGCTTCTTAGTTTGCTGTAGCGCAAACTTCAGTTTGCGTAGTGTGTGGTAGTAGTCGTAACGCAAACTTTAGTTTGCGTCGTGTGTGGTTAGGGCGTTCGTCAACGCAAACTAAAGTTTGCGTTACATTACAGCGTTATACATGAAAGAAAATCGCAGTAAGGTTATATCCTTCCCCTCACGTCTTCCCGCCAAGGCGGATTACCAACGCGTCAAATCAAATTACTCCATTGCCGAAATCAAACAGCTTTTCGGTTTAAGCGAACGCACTATTCGCCGTTGGACCGAGCAGGGAATAATCCAGAGCACTTCTCCGTCTGAGACCGGCGACTACAATTATGACTTTCAGGCCCTCACGCAGTTTCGACGAGTGCGCGAGTTGCGTTCACAGGGCCAAAGCATTCGTCAGATCGAGGCGGAGTTGCAGGGACAGCTGCATCTCTTTCGTGGCGACGAGACTGGAAAGCTCTCGCGGTTATTGACGCCATTTGAAGAAGCTTTACTTTTGCATGAGCAGGGTGATCCGAAGGCTGTTGAGTCGTATCTCGAAGCAATCAATAACGGTGACAACGTAGCTGAAGCTCACTGCAATCTTGGCATTCTTAATCTCGATTTGGGCCAGCTCGGCAGAGCGCTCGACAACTTCACTCTATCGCTCAAGCACGAACCCAGGCACGTTGAGGCTCACTACAACCTGGGCAATCTGTATTACGATGCGGGCGAACTGCCGCTGGCGCGTCTGCATTACGAAGCGGCCGCGCAAATTGAGCCTGGGTTTTCGCTGGTTTATTTCAACCTGGCTCTCGTCTATCACAAACTGAACGACCTCTCCTCTGCTCTCTCCGCACTTGAACATTACAAACAGCTCGCCCCAGACGACCAGGAGGTTGAAGCCGTCGATCAGCTACTCAAAGCGATGCAGGCGTCTCCTCCGACGCATCGGTGACTAACTACTAGTCGAGAGTCCATTGCGGAACCACGAGCCGTAGCGAGTGGATGCTAAGCTCAAGGTTAAAGACTGATATTTGTTTTGTTGGGAGTCGACGCTGGCATCCGCTCGCTACCGCTCGCGGTTCTGCAGGTTGGTGGTGGGCAGAAAAGGTTAGCAACCGGAGGCGGCTGGTCAGTCTCTGCCCACCTGCTAGTATTGGATCGCAAGAAAGGTGAACGATCCTGGATACGTAGGTACTTATATTCAAACCGGTAATGTGCGGATTGTTCCAGAACCAGATCAACACTGGTTGGCACAAGCTGGGCCGGATCGGTTAGAATCCCCACCTCTTCCACAGTACTTTTCTTTTCCGGAGGTCCCCCATGCCGCAGGTAAAGTGTCGAATCCTCTGCGTCGACGATAATGAGGACACGTCAGAGATGCTGAAGCTACTTCTCTCGCACGAGAACTACGAAGTGGACATCGCAATGACGGTGGAGGAAG
>JALZOO010000140.1 GCA_030913905.1 Acidobacteriota bacterium | reverse complement strand
GGCGATAATGGATGCGCACAACCCGGCCTTGAAAGGCCGGGCTAAACTCACTGCGACGCTGCGCGTCGCAACCTACCTAAGCTGTGCGGTTCAGAATGTAGTCGGCAATCTCGTGAAGCCGGTTGGTGGGTCGGGCAAGTTGATCAGCCGCAGCAGACGCCTTTCCATGAACCCGGTTGGCGAATTCCCGCGCTGCTTCAATTCCATGCAGACTCGGATAAGTCGCTTTCTTAGAGCGCATGTCTTTGCCAGGCGTTTTGCCGAGCGCCTCAGCGGTAGCAGTCACGTCAAGCAGGTCATCAGTAATTTGAAACAGTAAACCGAGTTGTCCGGCGTAGTCGGTTATTGCCGCCAGTTCGCTTTCTGATGCATTGGCGACGATGGCCCCGCAACGCGCGGCAGCAATAATCAAGGCGCCCGTTTTCAAACGGTGTATCTGTTCCAACTCATCGTCCGAGACCTCACGCGATTCCGCTTCGAGGTCATAAGCTTGTCCGGCCACCATTCCCTGCGGCGTGCCGGAAGCGAGCGCAATTTCACGGATCAACTTGGTGCGTTTTTCAGCCGATAGCTGTTCGTCTTCCGAAACGGTTTTGAAGGCCATCGTTTGCAGCGCATCGCCCGCCAGAATTGCAGTCGCTTCGCCAAAGCGCACGTGGCAGGTAGCACGACCCCGCCGGAGATCGTCGTCATCCATTGAAGGCAGATCGTCGTGAATCAACGAGTAAGTGTGAATCATCTCCAACGCACACGCTGTGTCCAGAAGAGATGTTGCATCGGCGCCGAATGTTTCGCCGACGGCGCGCACGAGGAGAGGACGAAATCGTTTGCCTCCCGCAAAAACACTCCAACGAATCGCTGCGTGAACTTTGGTGGGTGGGAGTGACTCGGAAGGCAGGAGTAGATCAAGACGGGTGTCTATGAGCCTTTGAGTTTCGCCGAGGAAGTTGAGCAAACCGAAGCCCTCCGCAACCGGGGACACTTCAGAAGACGTTGTCATCGCTATCAGCGCCGCCTTCTTCGGAGATTGCGTGCGCGCCTTCAAAGGCGCTGACCACCGGCCGCCCCTGATTGTCACGCAGCAGCACTTCAATGCGGCGTTCAGCCTGGTTCAAACGTTCCTGGCATTGACGGGAAAGCGCGATACCTTGCTCAAAAAGCTCCAAACTCTTTTCAAGCGGCAAGTCGCCGCGCTCGAGCTCATGAACGATTTTTTCCAGCGACTCGAGCGAAGTCTCAAAACTCTTCGGTTGTTCGTTGTTCTTCATGACGGACTCGTTGTCAAAATCGTTTAGATGGCGGACTTGTCCGCCCAAACTGCGTTGCTGGGACAAGTCCCAGCTCTAAACTAAGGCTCCTGTATCACGCTTCTTCGATCGCGTCGACCTTCGCTGAAAACTTTCCTTTGGCTAACCTCACCCTTACTGAATCTCCTACCGAAACCGAGGTCGCATCACGAAGCAGGTTACCATCCTCCGCTTGCGCGATTGCATAACCACGCTGGAGCACAGCCAGCGGCGATAGCGCATCGAGCGATGCGGCTGATAGACCTAAACGCAATCGCGCACCCTCCAGGTGTTCTTTCATGGCGCTGTGCGAACCACTATACGCCACTTCGAAGCGGCTGCGCGCTTCCGCAAACCGCGCGCGCAGTTGAGCGGGCGTAAGACTGCGAATCAATGGATCAGCACGCAGATGCGCATCACGTATTGCTTCACTCATTAAAATCTGCAAACGATGCCTGGCTGAATTTGTGGACGCTTCGGCGTCGCGCAGCCTCCTGCGTACTTCGTCAAACGCTTGCGACATTGCCTGTTCCTGCACGCGCGCTCGCGCATTCACAATTTTGTAACGCATCAGCCTGGGAAGAGTTTGTCCCATCTGCTGGATGGCCGCGCAGATCTGATCTTCGCGCGCCGCCACCAACTCTGCAGCGGCTGATGGTGTCGCTGCCCTGCGATCCGCAACAAAATCCGCGATCGTAAAATCAGTTTCATGGCCAACGGCTGAGATTACGGGGATTACCGACGCACGAATCGCACGAGCTACCTCTTCCACGTTGAAAGCCCACAGGTCTTCAGTTGAGCCACCACCGCGTCCCACGATTAAAACGTCGACTAAATCTTTGGCGCGCCCCTCACGTTGTGCTCGAAGATGATGATCGTTGATGAGCCCAATGGCCCGCGCGATATCAGGTCCAGCGCCTTCGCCCTGCACTCTGGCAGGCGAGAAGAGCACGTGGACTGTTCGCGTGCGGCGAGAGATGACGTTGAGAATGTCGCGAATGGCTGCGCCAGTCGGGGAGGTAACAATGCCGACGCGTCCGGGAAACAGCGGCAATGGACGCTTCAACTCCGCGGCGAAAAGTCCCTCGGCTTGCAGACGGTCGCGAAGCTGCTCAAATGCCACTTGCAACGCGCCCGCGCCGGCAGGATCCAGCGCTTCCACAATCAGTTCATAGTCGCCGCGTGCTTCGTAAACCGTCAGCTTGCCGCGAGCCCTGACGTGAAGTCCGTCCTTCGGTCGAAAACGGATTCGGCTGTTTGCAGAACGAAAACATTTCGCGCGCAGTTGCGCACCTTCGTCCTTGATTGTGAAGTACCAATGACCAGACGAGTGGGCCTTGAAGTTTGAAATCTCGCCTTCCACCCACACAGACGCAAATCTTGCTTCGATTGCTTTGCGGACCGACTCGGTCAGCTCCGAGACACTTAGCGGCCGCCGCTCGGTTTCATCAAAAAGGGATGCGAAAAGTGGTTGGCTCATCTGAGAAATGAAGGATGAATGATTTGACCCCCTCTCCGCAAGCGGAGAGGGGGAAGGGGGGAGAGGTAGCGAACGAAGCAAACCCCACCCCACCCCCTCCCCGCTAGCTGTGCGGGGAGAGGCGGTCCAGTTATTCTTCAAGAGCATAATTATGGATTAGCGGCACCCACCACCGGACTCAAACGTACTGACGCACCCTCGCGATTCGCCCGCACGCGCACGCGCGGATTGTTTGAGGACCTTGAATTTGAAGCGTAGGTGATGGTGTAGGCCGTGCGCAATTGCACCACGACGTCGTCGTATGCACGTTGCAGTTCACCGAGATGACGAATGGGGTAGTAAACGCCACCGGAAACAGCCGCCAGTTTTTGTCCTTCTTCCTGCGCACGAGTGGTGAGCGTGAGATAGCGCGTACGCAAAGGGTCGATTGTGACTTCAGGTTTCGGAACGCTTGCTTCGGGGATCAAACCTGACGGCACGTACAGCGGATAAATTAGCGCTCCGGATTCGGCGATCGCTTCGAGAATCGCGGGGAAGGGCACAAACGATTTGTTATCGTCGCCGTCGGATAAAACTACAATCGCAGTCCTTTCGCCTCGAAGTTGTTTCAGCGTCTGGGCCAGGACGTAGCCCAGCGCATCGTAAAGAGAGGTTGCGCCGCCGGCGTCGATCTCGTCGAGTTTCTTCGAGAGCATCCTTCGATCGGTGCTGAAGTCGGAGATGATCCGTATGTCCTCGCGAAAACTGATGATGGCAATGCGATCCTGTGGACTGGCGGTGTTCAGGAAATCGCGAGCAGCTTTACGAATAAAGTCGATACGTTCTTCCACGCTGCCGGAGACGTCCAGCAAGAGCACCAGGTTAAAAGGCTCACTCGTCGGTGCTACGTTCGTGACTCGCCGTTCGATTCCATTTTCAAAGACGGTGAAATCAGTCTCCTTCATGCCACCGATCGCTCGTCCATTGCGGTCAGTGACGCTGGCATTGAAGCGCATCAATTGCGGCGACAGCTCGCTCACAAACCGGCCGGGGGCCGCCCGGTTAACCAGCTCGGGTTCTTTCTCCGGCGGCGGCAAAGTTCTCGCGTAATCTCCAAACATTTTCGGCGAAACTTTTCGAATGGCGTCGATCAACTGGCTGTCCCCGCTACGGACAATCGCGCGGGCAGCTTCAGTCAAAGGACGTTCACGCAGATCACTGGGAACCATGTTCGGATCTACGTTCAGCAGAACAACCCCGCGCTGCGTCAGGAAATCCAGTTGCACACGCTGTTCCTTGTCGGGCTTCTCTTCTCCGAGTTTGCCTGAAATCGTGTAGGCGCCTCCTGCCTTTTCTTTAACCTCAGGCAGTTCTACATCGCTCAGAAAGCGCGGCTTACTCGCGCGCCACATGAAGTTAAACTTTAGAGCCTCGAGCGGCACGTCTGCGTGAATGGTTCCGGTGTTGGATGTGACCTCAGCCGACTCCAGGTTACCGATTACATCGACTGAGCCCGCCTCGGTTTCAATTTTGACTTTCGATCGCTGCGGGAGACGAACGATCAGGTCGATGCGATCTTTGGCTGGCCGCTCGCGAACGTCGATAGTGAGCGTGTTGCCTTTGATGGCGGCCGCCACGTCAGTCTGATCCACGATCGCGCCCGTTGAGCTTGCTTCGATGGTGACCCTCTGTTGCATTTCCTCGGTTGCAATCACACTGACCCTGCCGCTGCGGCTCTTAACGGACAGCGAAACCTTTCCTCCAGCGTCCATCTCTTTTTTGTAGCTTTGCGCAGAAGCTGAACCAGAGACCGTGAAGACGGCCAGTAGGGCACCGATTAGAGCTATCGTTTTGTTTGGGGAATAACTGCGGCTCGGGCTCGCCGAGGGGCAATTCAGGTAAAACATGCGTTTGATCTTGCCTAGCAAAGCGGCGCTGGTCAAGCGCGGCAAATGAGGGTATCGGAAACCCAAATACAGAACCGGGAGCGGTAGCGACCGGGTGAAGTTGGGCCGGCTTGACCCCTATGCTGACACTTGACTGTTTGACGTTACCGCTCCCGGTTCCATATTCGTCTGAGTAATGAGTGAAGCCACGGGACTAATGAAAAGAGCGAGCCAAAATAGTCGGTGCTTACCAAGCTTTCGGTTGCTTATCGAATTCGATCCGGTATCATGTCCGGACACTTTAAACACGCGTCATGACAGCCTTTTATCAACACCCGGGCCCCGTTGCAGCCTCCGAAAGTCCCGTACGCTTCGGGTCCAAAAACTAATGGAAGCCAAGATCATCGGCGAAACCGAACGATCCCCGGCACGCTCCGAAAGGTTCCGGATACACAACCTCGTCAAGCGCGACCCGCGTGCGGGACTCGCTGAAGACGTCAGGCGTGGTCTTTCTACTCAGCCGAAGCGGTTTCTTCCAAAGTATTTCTATGATGAGTTGGGCTCCACACTTTTTGAAGCCATCTGTCTGCTTCCCGAGTATTACCTGACGCGCGCTGAAAACGAGATCCTCGAGCGCTACGCCGACGAGATCGTCGCGTCCGTCAACGGCAAAAATACGACGCTGCTGGAGATGGGCAGTGGCAGTGCTTCGAAAACGCGTCTCCTGATTGAAGCTCTGCTGCGAAAACAAGAGGAGTTGCTCTTCATTCCGGTGGACATCTCCGCCACAGCGCTTGATAGCAGTTCGCGCATTCTGTTGCAGTCGTACCCGGGATTAGAAATAGACGCCTACGCCGCAGACTATTTCGCCGGACTCGCAGAGTTGGAAAAAACTAAACGAGCCCGCACGCTCGCTCTTTTCCTTGGCTCAAACATCAGCAACTTCGATCCCGAGGAAGCGCTGAAGTTTCTGAGTGCACTGCGAAAGGTTTTGGCGGAAGGCGACGCTTTGTTGCTCGGCGCTGATTTGAAGAAAGACAGGCGCGTTCTGGAAGCTGCATATAACGATGCGCTCGGTGTGACTGCTGCATTTAACCTGAACGTGCTGGCTCGTATCAATCGCGAGCTGGGCGCCAACTTCGACTTAAGAGATTTTCAACACCGCGCGTTGTATAACGAAGAAGCGGGGCGCGTTGAGATTTACATCGAAAGCACTCGGCAACAGAGGGTGGTGATCAAACAACTCGAGATGGAAGTGCAATTCGTCGAGGGTGAACAGATCCATACTGAGAATTCTTACAAGTATGATCTCGCCGACCTGGCGAAGCTGGCATCCGAGACAGGTTTTACTTGCGCGCACAGGTGGCTTGATTCGCAAGAGCGATTCAGCAGCAACTTCTTGTTAGCAGTTTAGTCGCGAATCGGTAGCTCTTGGCGGGTAGGGAAGTGCAGAACCGCGAGCGATAGCGAGCGGATGCTGACTTTCAAGGTAATTTAGACTGGTTGCTGGTGAGGGAACCTCTTTTTTGCGCGCTGAGTTTAGCATCCGCTCGCTACCGCTCGCGGTTCTGCAACTCACGCTTGAGTATAGGCCCCTTCCTAACCTGCGAGACTTTCCCTGAATTGGGTGACCTTCGTTGTTGAGTTGTTACTGAGACC
>JALZOO010000133.1 GCA_030913905.1 Acidobacteriota bacterium | reverse complement strand
GCCGAATGCTGTACCCAAGGACACCCGCGTGGTTGTGAACATCCCGGCTTATCGGATGGATGTGTTCCGCGAGGGCTCGCTGGTCAAGTCTTACAAAATCGGGATCGGATATCCTGACTTTCCATTGCCTACCGGCTTAAGAAAAGCGCAGACGATAATTTTCAATCCTACCTGGACGCCGCCTGATGAGCCGTGGGTCGCTAAGATGAAAGGTGTGGCCGTGGGCGAAAAGGTAGCCGCCGGCAGCAAATTGAATCCGCTTGGCCCAATCAAGATTCCAATCGGTTTGCCTTCGCTCATTCATGGTGGAAAGTCGCCGGCGAAGCTAGGGACGTTTGCTTCACACGGCTGCGTTGGACTGACCACGCCGCAGGTTCAGGACTTTTCCAAGCTGCTGGCCCAGATTTCCGGCAGCGAGTTATCAGACAAACAACTGCAATCCTATTTCAAAGACAAGACGAAGACTCAGGTAGTGAAGTTGGATCAGGTTATCCCGGTAGAACTTCGCTACGAGACGATTGTGGTTGAGGATGGCAAACTTCACATCTATCGCGATGTATACGGCAACGACACTAATAACGAGGTTAACCTGCGCGCCGTGCTGGCAGCGAATGGAGTGAACTTTGAAGACTTGACCGAAGAGGAACGCGCGCAACTCTTGGAGGCGCTGAATGCAATGTCACGCAATCCACAAAAGACCGTTGCCTCAAGTAAACCCAGTCCGACTATGTCGCCGGTAGCCAGCAACGAGGCGAAAACAAAGTCACCCGAGAAGAAACCCACCGCGCAGGCGAAGAAACCGATTGGTAAGAACCAGAAGGAAGTTGTGATTGAGTTGGCAGCGCTGCAGGGGAAGGGATACCCGGCGGCGGTGAACCTGGATACAGGAAGCGGAAAACCTCCGGCGACGGTGGCTATAGCTCGGCCCGCAGGTGAGCCCTCACCAAAGGTGCAATAGCTTGGAAGTGCTCAATACCGGTCCACGAAATACCACGAACCGCTGGTGTTTAATTCGTGTGTTTCGTGGATTGTTTTTTCTTACGTGTGCTGCCCTTCGTCGGCGTGGTCTTCTTTGGCATCCGCTCAACTTCGTAGTGCAGCCGCACCACGCCGTCCGGATACTCCTTAACCGAAAGTAACTTGAGTTCTATTGATCGATGCTGCGGCGCGATCAAGGGAATGCCTTCGCCGATGAATGTCGGGATAACGTGGACCATAAACTCGTCGATCTCCCCGGCATCAAGAAACGACGCGATTATTTCGCCTCCGCCCATCATCCAAATATCTTTGCCGGGTGTAGCCCGCAAACGCCGCCCAAAATCCCTGATGGGCTCGTTAACGAATTCAACGCCCTTCACCGGCGACTCCGGCGGATGATGAGTGAATACATAGTTCTTAATCTTCCCTCCGTAGCCACGCGTGTTGCCGCCAATGCCGAATGTCTTGCGACCCCACAAAACGGTATCGATACTCTTGAAGAAGTCGCCCATCCCGTAATCGCCAGCGGTCCGAGGGCGGTTGAGCCAATCAACATTGCCGTCAGGCCGCGCGATGTATCCATCAGCGCTCGTCGCAATGTAAACAATGATCTTGCGGTCAGACATGTTTGATTCGTCGGTGTTTCACTCGATAAGTAACCACAACACAGCCGTTCTTGAATGTTTTGCAGTCAAGCAGTTCCAAATCAATCTGTCGTTTCATCTCGTGAAACAGCGGAATACCCGAACCCAGCAACACCGGATGAATGTTGAAGCCAATCTCATCAATCAAGTCTGCTTCAAACAGCGACTTCGCCAAGAGGCCGCCGCCCATTATGCAAATGTCCTTGCCTTCCTGCTGTTTTAGCTTACGAACAAACTCAGCAGCATCTTCAGAAACGATCTCAACGCCGCTGTCCTGCTTTTCTTTCAGCGTCCGCGAACAAACGTAATTCTTCATTCCGGGGTAAGCGCCGCCCCCACTTCCCATTCGCAACGCCACCTCATAAGTCCTGCGGCCCATGACCACCGTGTCAAACGTCTTCCAGTAGTCGGCCATCAACTTTGCAACTTCGTCGCTCCACATGATCCAGTCAACCGTGTCGTCTTTGCGTGCGAAAAGGTTATCGAGGCTATTGGCGCCACCAAAAACTACCTTGCGCATTGGGCAACTCCTTGCAGTGCGGCGGCCGCTTTGACTGTCGGACCAGTCGAGACCACGGTTGGTTTCAAGCTGCTTGAGGATTCTTGCATCGGAGACTTGACCAAAGCGGCGCTCCCGACATGTCGGGACCGCACTCCAAAGTGGTGAACTTCTCCGTACTCAAGCGGCGCTTGCTGCTTCGCAAGAGTCAAGTTCCGGAGCGTCTTCGATTGGAGCGCCGGCTTCGCCGAAGTAGGGGCGGCCGGCCTCAATGGCTTCAAAGTATTCTTCGATTCGATCGAGAATCTCGTTTACCGAATGAGAATGGTAGAGCGAGGTACGAAACAACGCGCCGCCTTGTAGGCCGCGTGTGAATTGCCCCGCAAGTTGTTTCATCCGATTGATCGCGGGCGTCTCCGGCATGTCTTCGCGAAGCATGTCGAAATATTCGAGCAAGACGGCGCGCTTGTCGGCGAGCGTCGGCTGAAAAACTTCGCGGCCGCGCATGACATCCTCAATCTGCCGAAAGATCCACGGATTAGCCATTGCCCCGCGCCCAATCAACACACCGTCGCAACCCGTTTCACGGAAACGCGCAAACGCCTGTTCGATTGTTGTTACGTCACCGCTTCCCGACACGGGCACGCTGACCGTTTCTTTTATCTGCTTGACCAGATCCCAATTAGCGAGACCGCGGTAGCCCTGTTCCTTCGTGCGACCGTGGAGTGCGATGTGTTCAACTCCACACTCTTCCGCAAGCTTCGCGGTTTCGACGGCGTTGATTGTGTGGTCGTAGAAGCCGGCGCGAATCTTGATTGTCAGCGGAATCGTGATCGCCTTCTTTATCTCTTTCAGGATGGTCTCGAGCCTCGAATGGTCCTTCAACAAACCCGATCCGCCGCCATGTTTCACGACCTTGGGCGCGGGACAACCACAGTTGATGTCGAGAATATCTGCGCCAACTTCTTCCGCCATCTCCGCGGCCCTGCGCATGCGTTCGACCTGGCCGCCAAAGATCTGCACCGCAAACGGTCGCTCCTCAGGATAAAACCGCATCTGGCGTTTTGACTTTGGGTTGCTTCTAGTCAGGCCCTCAACTGAAATAAACTCGGAAACACTCAAACCAATCCCGCCGCGCCGTTTCAGCAAACGCCGAAACGACACGTCTGTCACTCCCGCCATTGGCGACAGCACCAGCGGAGGATTGACCTCGATATTTCGGATCTTGAAAGGTTTGATTTCCATCATCACGGCTTGATAGTTACTGGTGTTCCCACCTGCACAGCGTCAAACAACTCCTTGATGTCTGCATTTTCTAACGCCACACAGCCCCATGTCCAATCGCTGGTCGCGCCGTTTCCATGGATGTAAATGTCGCCGCCAAGCGCCGTATTTTGCGGTGGCGTCGCTTTGCGCTTGATTGCCCTGACGATTGCGTCATGCTGGGCGCGAGAAATCAAGCCGCCTCGCAGCCCGCGCTCCGCGTCCTCGATGTTCGGATAGCTGAGACCAAGCGATAGGTAAAACGCGCTCTTATTGTTTTTCGTGAAGACGTAAAACTCGCCTTCGGGAGTGCGCCGGTCACCCTGTCGTTCTTTGTCCGGCACCGGATTGAGGCCAAGACCTACCCTATAGGACCGAACTAATGCGCCGTCTGAGTACAGCTCCAGTCGTCGTTTGCTTTTCATAACGACTATGCGCGGATTCTTTAGCGGGAGTTTTAGGACTGCGCTTGGCTGCTGCGGCTGGCGAACAGTCCGCTGTTTCTCGGCTGCGGGAGGTGTTGCGCGATCCGACGGCTCGCGGGCGAAACCCGTCAGCTGCTGGCAGGGAAAGCCACTCGCCGTTGCGAGAAGAATAAGCAAGAGAAGCGAGCGTTTCATGGCATGAGTCAGGATTCGAATTCGCAATGCCTCGTTTACGAGGCTAGCCCGCGAGGGCAAGTAGGCCAGCCGTTTTACGGCTGGTTAGGTTGCTCAACGATTGACCTTAGGCCGTTTCAACGGCCTTACATTCCTCTGTGCCGCGATTGATGTAAGGCCGCTGAAGCGGCCTCAGCTGATCCACGGTCGTTAGAGAACCAGCCGTAAAACGGCTGGCCTGTTGGCCCTGCGGGCTAGCCGCCTGAAGGCGGCATGCCTGGTGTGATCAAAGCTCACTCTCATCCAACAACTCTTCACTCAAGACTTCATACAAAGTAGCAGCTTCTTTTCGCGAGGTCTGGCGCGCGGAGGGCACCGCCAAAACACGAAACCTGGTAATGCGTGAGCGAGTGCTGAGCGTGATCTCGTCGCCCGGTTTGACGACATGGGACGACTTGGCCGAAGTTCCATTGATGGAAACCCGGCCCGCTTCACAGATTTTTTGCGCTATTGTTCGCCGGGGACAGAGGCGACTCGCTTTGAGGAATAGATCCAGACGCAAGGAACAGTCTCCAGTCGCCAGTCTGCAGTCCCCAGTCGCCACTCGAGTGACTGACGACTCACGACTGGAGAC
>JALZOO010000117.1 GCA_030913905.1 Acidobacteriota bacterium | reverse complement strand
GCTGATGCCCGGCACAGCCGGCAGACTGGGCGTTCGAGATTCTTTCGATCCGGCGCAAAACATCATGGGCGGTTCTCGCTATTTGAAAGAGCTAATGACTATGTTTGGAGGACGAGTGGACCTCGCGCTCGCGAGTTATAATGCGGGAGAGGGAGCTGTAATGAAATTTGGCCGTGCGGTTCCGCCCTACAAAGAAACGCGGAACTACGTTAAGCGCATCACAAAACGCTACGGTCAACAGGAAAACTCCCATTCGAAAAACGGCAGATCACCCGGCGCCTCCAGCGCGCAATAATGCGGCAGAAAGCGATAGCGCATGAAATATCTCTTTGTCAGAAGCTTGTTACCAATTGTTCTTGCAGTCAGTTTTTGCGGCCTCATGGCTCAGGCGCAAAGATCGAACAATTCTATTCCGCTTACGAATGCTGCAGTTGTGAAGTTGGTCAAAGCCGGCTTCAAAGAAAAGACGATCTTTTCAATCATCGCTTCCCGGCCGGCAAACTTCGATCTTTCAACCGAACGAATGATAGAACTCAAGCGCAACGGTGTCAGCGAACGAGTGATTTTGGCCATGCTTTCGCGTCAGGAGGGCATGGACCTGGCAGACGATTCGTGGACTGAAGATCCGTTCTTCCACGAAGGCATCGATACCAGGCGAAGCGAGCAGTCCAGGGCGCAGATCCCAAACGATGGCTCGAGCACCGACATCTTCGGCTCGAGTGGAGGCGTAAAAGGCCAAACGCGCAGCCGCGGCGGAAACGGCTCCATCGATAACGACACCATTACCACCGGAAGTGCCACCGTGCGCATTATCAAACCTCCCGCGGAGGCCAACACAACGGCGAAACTGGAGCGGACACCGACTCTGACCAATGCTTCGGTAATCGAACTCGTCGAGGCAGGTTTTTCCGATGGCACTATCATCCGCCGCATCGAGCAGTCTCCCGTTCAGTTTAATCTCTCACCCAATCAGCTAAACGAGCTGCGCAAGCGGCGGGTCAGCGATAAGCTGCTGGGAGCAATGCACAGCGCCATGGGCGTCGAACCTGGAAACACAAAAAACGCGGCTAGTCCCAATGACAAACCGAAGAAGAATAACAATTGAAGGAACTCGGCCCTGGGTTATCACCTGTTTGCTGGCAGTACTGTTGGTTCTGACGGACCTTGTTCTCTTAACTGCACCCTACACTCCCAGTTCATCAATAGCTTACGCTCAAAAGCCCGCAAAAAAAGATCGGCCCGCTTCGAAACGTTCTAAGACTCCGCCGTCCAAGCCCACGCCTTCTGCACTTGAAGCTCTGGGGGAGCCTCCCCCCTTGCCTCTGCCGTCGCCATCGCAGGGTCCTACGGAAGAAATAAATCCTGGCGACGTTATTTCGGTGACCACTTCGGAAGTGATGTTGCCGGTGAGTGTTCGTGATGCAGATGGACGACTTGCCGGCGAGTTGGCGCGCCGGGACTTTCGCGTATTCGAAGACGGGATCGAACAGCCACTGAGTGATCTGGCGCTGAGGCAGGTTCCGGTAGACGTTGTACTGATGGTGGACGCGTCGTCGTCAGTAGCGAACAATCTTGACGACTTTCGGCGCGCTGCGGAAGGGTTCGCTTCGCGGCTCGCGGCCGACGATCGAATCAGCTTGATTAAGTTCGACGATCGAGTTGAACTCCTTCAGGATTGGACGCAGAGTCGTTTCCAGTTTCGCCGGGCGCTGAATCGAATTGAGCCTGGCATGTTCACGCGATTCAATGACGCATTACTACTTGCCGCCCAGCAGCAGTTTGGAGCCACGAATTCGCGGCGAGCGATCATCATCCTGTCGGATGGCATAGACAGCGGTCGAGGAACAACTTCGTTTCAAGGAGCGCTCAAAGCATTGCTGGAGGCCCAGGTTACGGCGTACGTCGTAAGCAATACTGAGATAGCGCGCGCCGCAAAACAGAGCGAGCTTGATTCGTTGCTTACGGGAACCGAGTCGTCAGTGCGCTTTAATCAACTTCGGGTTGACGATCTGCGCGAAGGATTGCGCGTTTTGGACCAAAGCGAAGCAAACCTGGAGCAGCTTACGGCGGCAACTGGCGGGCGGCTATATAAACCTCGAAGCTTCCTCGCACTTGACTCAACCTATGCCGAAGTTGCCGAAGAGCTGCGTAGGCAGTATGCCCTTTATTACACGCCGCTTAATAAAGCTCGCGATGGGAGCTTTCGGCGGGTACGTGTCGAGACTCTGAATCCTACCTACAGGCCGCACACCCGGGTCGGCTATTTTGCGCCTAAGAGTTAAGGGGCGCGTGGTTTAAATCGTAAGTATTCATTTCGCGGTAAGTAGTATTCCAAGGGTCGGACTAGATTCCTATGCGATTAGTGACAAAGTATTCTGGCGCGACTCTCACCCTGATGGTGTGCCTCTCTTTTGCGTCGGCACCAAACGTGAAGAAGCCAGCAGCGGAACCCAATCCGAACAGGGCTTCACCAGAGCAACCTGACGGAGGCAACAACGAAACTTCTGCATCCGATGCGCCGGCACCTAAGCCGATACTCTGGATCCATTTGATCGATGGACGACGAATGCAGGTTGACGAGGCTGCCCAGACCACTGATGGCATCTGGTATACGCGAGACAATGTCTCGACATTTCTCGACTCCTCACGAGTGGTGCGGATTGAACGCAGTGAAGATCGTCCTCAGACTTCAAGGCCGGATAGCTTCTCGGGAACAGGCAGATGGAAAATCTCAGACTCCGCGAAGGTCGAGAACTTCTTCTTATCCCGGTTCAAGCGGTCACTGCCTCTCACAGCTTTCGGACAATCTGAGTTGCATAGTCGCTGGGGGCTCGATCATCGAGAGAGTATGGATATCGGGTTACACCCGGACAGCACGGAAGGGCAGGCATTAATCAGGTTTTTGCTTGCGGAGGAGATACCATTTCTGGCCTTTCGAGGCAGCGTGCCAGGTGTGGCGACTGGGCCCCACATCCACGTTGGCAACACCTCTTCAAGACTGCGTTCACGCCAATGAAGGGTATGAGTCGCAAAAGGTTCGTAACGGAGGCTTTCAAAGCATGAAATTCCTCGAAGTGTCGCATCCTGAAGGTGGAAGGTTCATCATTCACATAGATCACCTTACGAGTGGTCATTACCGGCCCGCGGAAAAAGATGTAAAGGCACGACTGGGTTTGGACCTGGACCAGCGTCAGAATGAAGTGGTCCTTTTCGGTGAAGAAGCCGACCGGGCTTGGGAAGCTATCCGTAAAATCATCGCGGCCACTACAGCATCAGACTAGCGTAGTCGCCCAACCTGGCTGGCGACCGCCAATGCAAATTCAGCTTTGTTCGAAACGTGATTCGATTACGCCGCCGTAGTCGGTGCCATATTTGCGGGTGAGTTGGGGATAAGTAGCAGTCTCAGGTTTGAGTCGCTTGATCGCCAGCTTGCTTTCGATGTCACGTATATCGGACTCTTCTGCTTCGATCTCCATAAACAAACCGAAAGGCAGTTCGTCAACCACGATTTCCGCCTTGCCAAGTCGCCAGGTTTCCCGGCGTTTCTCATAGACCAATGAGGGGACAAATCCCATCGCGTCGAGTATCGACTCCATCGCATCAGGATTTTCGACGCGCGTCTCATCTTCCTGTTGGTGCTTAATGTCGGAGTCGGAGGGAAACCTTTCCTTGTACGTGAGAATGCCGCGGCTACCAACGCGGCGCAGCCGCAACACTGACCGTTCCATGTCCAGGGCTTCGCCCCAATAGAGAACGTTTACTTCAAACTCTTCGCCGACTCGCTTCGCCCCTATTGCCGGTAAGCGAAGCAAAACCTCTTCGCGTTGCTTGCTGGTCAGCCGGTACTTTTTCTCGATTTCAATGGCCATGGGTTTTCGTGCCGACAGACTTTAGTCCTTCGTTGACGATTGAGCAAGCTGCCTTTTAGCACAAAAATATTGGCAACCTTGACTGGCGAAAATCAAGGTTGCCGCAATTGTTCAGTTGAGTCGTCGGGACTATTGATACAACTTTAGAACAGCCGTAAAGGCGATTGCGCCTCCCGGACCTGCTCCCGACCACCACACATCAACTCTGTAAGCGCCTGGCGGAATTTCGTGCGGGCCCTTGCCGACCTTCTGGAAAAAGTTTGCGGCAAACATATCGACGTCGCGTTCCGCCTCGGTCGCCACGGCCGGGCTGTTCATGCCAAACGGAGTGTGGAAGTGGCCAACCATATGACGAGGACCCCCGCCGGCGGGAGTCAAGGTAACCTGAAACATGGTCAATCCCGCCACACCATACAGCCTGCTGCCGACAATCGCGTCGAGATGAGCGTTTAGGCAGCCCGACCTAAGGGAAACTTTCGTAGTCAAGAGTGGCGTCTTATCGAATCCGCCACCCTCTCCGCCACCCGGCATCGTGAAGTAATTCGCGGGTGTGAACCTTGTATTCTCATCTGCAATATCGGTTACGCGCGTGATGGGTCCCCTGCAACCCAGTTGCATTTGGGCAGAGGCCATGGCTGACCGTGCTTTTTTCGCGGCATCTTCCTTCTCGCCTGAAAATAGTGGGCGGTCTTGCGCCATTACGATGCTTGACATGCTTGCGCTGAGAATGAACGCAACCAAAGTGAAGGACTTCAGTACGAAGCTTTTCTGTGTCATTAGGTTCTCCTTTTCGAGGTTGGGAGGTTTAGTTTTGTGACCGCAGTGTGATGCTAAGAGCACCGCGTTTGCGAGGGACATGCTCATCGAATGAAGCCGTGAGATTTAGTCGGCGTTTAAATGGTATTGAGGAAAAGATTCATGAGATGTTAGGTGCGAACGACGTGAGAATGTAGTTGCGTGTCGGCGAACCGCGTCGGCACGGTTGTGATGTGCGTCTACATTGTATCGACTCAACCGACTAAACGTGATGACAGAAGCATCAGCCGCAATCTGAATACCAAACACGAAGGCCTGGAATCTCGAACAAAATGCTGTACGACACTATCAGACAACGCTCGAACATGTCCTCTATTG
>JALZOO010000096.1 GCA_030913905.1 Acidobacteriota bacterium | reverse complement strand
CGGAATGAATCGATTGCATGCGAGCCAATCGCCCCCAGCGTGCCTCCGCCCATGTTCACGTCTGACCACCAATCCCACGGGCTATCAAGTACGCCACGATAGTCGGAACGGAAAACATAACTGCAATGACGAACCCTACCGATCGCGCCCTCATGAAGCATCGAGCGCATCTTTTGACGGCTGCTCACAAACCGCAGTTCATGATCGATCAGCGCCAGCACGCCGGCTTCGCGCGCACGATCAGTCATCCGTTTGGCTTCGGTTGCGTTCATCGCCATTGGTTTCTCGCAAAGGACGGCCTTACCGTGGTCCAGCGCGGCCAGCGTGATCTCCATGTGAGTTGCCGGCGGTGTAACTACGCTGACCAGATCGACGTCGGGTCGGGTGACTAACTCCTTCCAATCATTCGCCACATGCTCGATGCCAAATTCTTTAGCCACGCTCTCCGCGTGTTCACGAGTCCGGCTGGCGATTGCCACCACACGAGCGCCTTCGCAATTTTGGAAGCCCGGAATCTGCGTGGTGCGAGCAAAGCCCGCACCCACGATCCCAATGCCGATGGTTTTCCTATTGGTCAAGGTTTGGTCGGTACTTGGTCAGTTGTCAGTGGTCCGTAGTCAGTTGTCAGTTGTCAGTTGTCAGTGATTCAGCCTTCTGTTTCTGACTGCTGCTTTCTGCCTCCTGCTACTGCCTCCTGCTCCTGCCTCCTGTCTTCTGCTTTCTGCTTTCTGCCTCCTGCTACTGCCTCCTGCTCCCGCCTTCTGCTCACCGCTCACTGCTCACTGCTCACTGGTGATGGTGCCCCCGCAGGGATTCGAACCCCGAACCAACAGATTATGAGTCTGCTGCTCTAACCGTTGAGCTACAGGGGCACAAGTAGGACAGGCCTTCGCCGCCTGCCATTACGGACAAGAAATGCGTGTCCTACTTTTCAGTCGCAGGCTTCCTGCCTGTCATTATGACAGGAATGCCCGTCCTACATTTCAGGATTGCAAAGGGATTCTAACGGAATTTACTTCGCGTTTCCACGAGCCCATAAAACCGGCCAAACGATCCGCTAATACACGAAACCGCACTAACTTTCTTCTGCGCGTACCAGTATCAGAACCGGGAGCGGACCGGGGTCCCCCGCGCGGGCAGCCCGCGTGGGGTGGTGGTAGCGACCGGGTGTACTTGGATGTCGGGTCAAATTCGTTTCACTTCGTGGATCGGCAACGCATGCATGTTAAGATTTTAGCAGCGTATCTGTTTCGGTTCGTTATGGCTGTCTCGACTGCCAATGACCTTCACATCGTGCCTTTGGGAGCGGGCGATCTTATCGATCGCGCCGTCCGTCTCTATCGACGTCATTTATTCGTCTTAATACGTATCGCTGCGCCACCTGTGTTTGTCACCGCGCTGGGCTCGGTGTTGTGGGCCATCTCGTGGCGGGTGCTCTTTGCAACTCCGAACGGCATGGAGCTGGCGCTGTACCTCGCACTTGCCGCATTGGGACTCGCGTTGTTAACCGGCGGTCATCTTTTCAGCTTGATCGTGATGGGCGGGGCTTCGAGAAATCTCGTAATGCATCTGCTTTGGAATGAACCGGTGCTCGCCCGCACCACGTACGCCGCGGTGCGTTCGCGATTCTGGTCGCTGCTGGGCGCGAGCCTGATCATAATGCTGTGGCTGAGCGTATCGTCAGGCGTTGCGTTTTTCGCGTGGTACATCGTGGTGATCTTCATTACGTTGGGTGCAGTTTTCCTGGGCCAATGGGCGCCGGTTTGGATCTCAGCAATTATCGGCGTTGTCGGTTTCCTGGCCGGTACATCGATAGCGGTTTGGCTGTTCTTTTTTATGGCCGGCAGAATCGCATACGTTCCACAGGTAATGCTGGTTGAGGGTAAACGTGTTTTTGAATCTGTCAGTCGCAGTTTCACACTGGCGAAAGGAAACGTTCGGCGGCTGATGGGGATGACGCTATTCATCATCTTCGCAACCTATTCGGCTCTGATGATCCTGGTGATTCCGCTGGGCTGGTATGGCTACTTGAATGGAATCGACCCGGCACCGTGGAGTGCGACGCAATGGCCCGTCTGGTATGCGATCGCCTACAGCATTCTGGAGCCGCTCAGCTCAATTCTGCTGGCGCCGGTGTGGATGCTGGGAATGTCGTTGCTTTACGTTGACGAGCGTGTCAGGCATGAGGGTTACGACATTGAACTTATGGCATCACAAAAACTCCCGGTCATGCCGCAGCTGAATGTGACATCACCTTTCGCTCCGGCGATCTCTACCGAATACAACCAACCATTGCGGCTGCCCCAACGGCCGGGAAACCTGCTTGGTCTCAGTTGAGAATGACTCGCCGCCATCGCCACATGCCTACATCCACTCCACGAACATCGACAAAGAGAGTATTTGTAGTGCGGGTTTTGCTGGCAGTTTCTTTTTCCCTCATTGCAGCTTCCGCCAGCCATGCGATTTCACTTCAGGAATACCACGCGCATGTCAGGCAGGCCGTAACAGCGCTCGATAGCCTGGCGCAAAATGATGAAACTGAAAGCACCTGGGACTACGGAAAGCGCAGTGTCGAAACGGTGCAGGGCGTGCGCAACCTATTGCCGCCGTCACAGACCGTTGAATGGAATTCCACCAGCTTCAACGTCGACAATTCCTGGCTGCATCACGACCTCGACAAATACTCGAGTGCGAAAAATGCAGAGCGACTACCTTTGCTGCGCAGCACAACTGAGCGTCTTCAGGCGATCTCAGAACGGCTGGCTGAATTACAAACCTCGAGTTCACCCAATGCGAGTAAAGAGGAAGAGCGTCGCAAGCTGGCCGAGATCCTGCAACGGGCTGAATATGCGCGAAAGGTGAAGGGGCAAAGCTTCCTCACAAAAATTCTCGACCAGTTTGTTAAATGGTTTCAGAACCTGTTTCCCAAGCCAAAACCTCTGTCGCCTGGGAGCGCCGGCATATTCAGTCTCATCGCCCAAATTGTGGTCGTGCTGTTGGCAGTCGCTGTGTTGGTTTTCGTTCTAAGGCTGTTTCTGCCGCGTCTACTTCGGCAGCGAGTATCCAGAAAGAAAGAGAAACAGAAGCCGCGCATTGTCTTGGGCGAGCAACTGGAACCCGATCAGTCGGCGACCGATCTCTTGTCAGACGCGGAATTGCTAGCGCGACAAGGGGAACTGCGGGCGGCGATTCGTAAAGCTTATATCGCACTGCTCGTCGAGCTCGGCGACAGGAAGTTAATCCGGCTGGCGCAACACAAAACAAATCGCGACTACCTAAGGGCGATGCGAGAGGTACAACCGCTCTACGGGAACGTGAAGCAACTGACAGACAGCTTTGAACGACACTGGTACGGCCTGGCTCAGGCAACGGAAAACGATTGGCTGGCGTTTCGGTCTACGTATGAGAGAGCACTGTCGCGAACGACAGTTTGAAAAAGACCAAACTCTAAACATAAACAAATGCGTCGACGTCTTGGAATTGTGGTGACTATCGTGCTGGCGATTGGAATCCTCGTCGCCATTAATTCGCTTGCCTATGTCGTTGAAGAAGATAAAACCGATTCGGAGATGACGCCTAACAGATCCAGCTATCACGCAGG
>JALZOO010000082.1 GCA_030913905.1 Acidobacteriota bacterium | reverse complement strand
CTAAAGCAGCTCGCATCCCAGCTTTGGGGCAAATACAGAACCGGGAGCGATAGCGACCGGGTGAAGCTGAGAACTTCTTGACCCCTGCGCCGGCACTTAACTGTTGGGCTCGCAGACCCGGTCGCTACCACCACCCCACGCGGGCTGCCCGCGTGGGGACCCCGGCCCGCTCCCGGTTCTGTATTTGTCTTCCCATTCAAAGGGCTGCATTGACACGCTCTAACACGCGGGCTACCATCCCCGCTCATCCAAAGAGCGGTGGCACCCATCAATGTTCATACGTGGAACAGCCTTCTTTGCGCTTAATTCAGTTCGATCATCTGCAGCATTTTACTAATCGAGAGTCACGATTTACGATTTGATAACCATGGGTTTCGCAACAACAGCAATTCACAGCGGGCAGGAGCCAGACCAGACCACGGGTTCCGTTACCGTTCCTATCTACCAAACCTCAACTTACGCGCAGGAAGGCCTCGGCAAGAACAAGGGCTACGAGTATGCGCGCACGCAGAACCCGACGCGCAGCGCGATGGAGCAAAACATCGCGGCGCTGGAGGGCGCGCGGTTTGGCTTCGCGTTCGCTTCGGGGATGGCGGCAATCGATGCCACCCTACGGCTGGTAAAAGCCGGTGAGCACGTAGTCGTGTCTGACAACACCTACGGCGGTACGTTTCGGCTCTTCACTCGGGTGCTGCAAAACTACAACCTCGAATTTGACTTTGTAGACACGTCCGACGCGCTCAACGTAGAAGCGGCCATCAAGCCCAACACCAAGATGGTGTTCATTGAGACGCCGACGAACCCCGTGATGATCGTTACCGATCTTCGAGAGGTGTCAGAAGTCGCACACCGCGCTGGAGCGCGCGTTGTTTGCGACAACACTTTCATGTCGCCATACCTTCAGCGGCCGCTCGACTTTGGCGTTGATATTGTGGTTCATTCGACCACGAAATACTTGAACGGTCACTCCGATGGAATCGGCGGAGTTGTAGTCCTAAACGACGAAGAGGATGCGGCCTGGATTGGCTTCATTCAAAACAGCGCCGGCGCGATTCTTTCGCCGTTTGATTCCTGGTTGGTAATGCGCGGCACCAAGACTTTGGCTCTGCGAATGGAGCAACACGATAAGTCAGGTCGCGCGGTGGCTGCGTTTCTCGAAGAACATCCCAAGGTCAGAAAAGTCTATTATCCCGGTTCTGCGTCGCACCCGCAGCATGCTTTAGCGAAACGGCAACAAACTGGCTTCGGTGGTATGGTCGCTTTCGACGTCGGCTCGCTACATGCCGCGCGGGCAGTCCTCGAAGCAGTGAAGCTCTGTACGCTGGCGGAAAGTTTGGGCGGCGTGGAAACACTCATTTCGCATCCGGCCACGATGACTCATGCTTCGGTCGATGTAAACAAACGCGAACGTTTGGGCATTAGCGATGGTCTTGTGCGAGTATCGGTCGGACTCGAAGATACGGATGATATAATCGCCGACCTTGATCAAGCTCTTAATAGCATTTAGTTGTAGCGCGAGCTGTTAGACTGCGCGCAAACACGCTTTGCGCGTTGAGGAAGTGACAGCCAAAGTTCTATCGGGTTAGAATCCGAGAGAGTTCGCCTTTTCCTGAATCGCCTTCACCAGTCTATGAATGTTGAACTGCACGCAAAATCGGATGTAGGTCGAGTCCGCCGGGGAAACGAGGACAATTTCCTCGTGCTCGAGCTGTCTAAACAGCAGACCTGGACAGGCACTGACACCACCGCTGCCCCTGGGGAACTACGTCAATTCGAACTCGGCTCGAAAGGACTCGTGCTCGTAGTTTCCGATGGCATGGGCGGCGCTCTGGCAGGCGACGTGGCCAGCCGCATGGCGGTAGATTCGGTGCGCGAGATGATTCTGGGGAACGATTCTGAAGGATGCGCTCAGGATTCACCGCTCGTCGACTGCCTGAAGACCGCCACCGTCTACGCCAACAACGCCATACATAGTAAAAGCCAGGAAGATTCGCGTTGCGCCGGCATGGGTGCGACCTTTACCGGTGCGGCGATCCACGGTGATTTGCTCGACCTGGTGCAGGTGGGTGACAGCCGCGGTTACATTATTCGAAAAGACCAGATTAGATTGGCCACCAAGGATCAGTCTCTGGTCCAACAGCTTGTCGACGTGGGGCAAATCAGCGAGGCGGAAGCCGAAACCCATATGTTTCGCAACGTGATCTTGCAGGCCCTGGGTGCGCAGGGCGACATCACGCCTGTTACCGGCAGGATCCGTTTACGAAAGGGTGACATGCTGTTGCTTTGCAGCGACGGATTGTCAGGCAAGTTGCGTTCGGAAGATATTCAAAACATCGTCGCCAGCAATGACGACCTGGCCAAAGCTTGTGACGAGTTAATCGCTGAAGCGAACAACCGCGGCGGTGAAGACAACATCACCGTGATTCTCGCCCGCTTTAGTGGAGATGAATTGGCAGAACCGGCGAGCGACCGCATTACGATTGAATTGCCTCCGATCGACGAGGAGGATAAAACACTCGACGACACCTACGAGTCAGACACCGAACCCCGCTAGAGTTCTATCCGTTCTCCTCATCCGGCAGCGCCTTCGGCCGCCAATCTGAAGTCTCATCGATTCGCCGGACATAAATCGACGCGCCTTCCACGCTTTCGACACGCACGCGCTCGCCTGCTTCCAGTGCCGACTCGCCCTGTGCGGGATAGGCCGTCCAGGTTGAACCGAAGACTTTGACTGCACCTTCCTGCAGCGCGCCGCGACTTGAAGAGACGACCGTGCCAATTTTTCCAGGCAGGGAGTCAACTCCGGTGCGAAGCGAGTCGCCGGTGGTTTCGCGAGAAAAGTAGTTCACAAAAATTGTTCGCGATGCTGCAGTAAGCCCGACGGAAACCACGGCAAAGATGGCAAACTGCAAAGCCAGGCTATCAATACCGATCATTCCGGCGAATGCCGCCGCCAGCGCGCCGATGCCAAACCAAAGGAGAACAAACCCGGAAGTGAAGACTTCGGCCACGATAAGGATCGCGCCAAGAATGAACCAGAGGATCCAGAACAGATTGTCCATAAGCCAGCTAACCTTTGAAGAGGTTCTTCAACACAAACCAGACGTTTGCCGGTCGTTCCGCCAGCCTTCGCATGAAGTAAGGATACCAGTGTTTACCATACGGCACATAGACCCGCATGTTGTAGCCGTCTTTTGCAAGTTGATGTTGAAGGTCACGCCGAATACCGTAAAGCATTTGAAACTCAAAAGCGTCTTTTCCGATGCCGTTGCGCTGGGCAAAGTCGATTGTGGCGTCGATCATCTTTGGATCGTGGGTGGCAATGCCGTGATAGATGCCGCTGGACAACAGCAACTGCATAACGCGAACGTAGTTTTCGTCTACGTCTTTCTTGTCGGGAAAGGCGACCTCCGGAGGTTCATTGTAGGCGCCTTTGCAAATGCGAATGCGCGCCGGCAGCTTGACCATTTCCTGCGCATCGTCATACGTGCGCCGCAAGTATGACTGCAGAACTATTCCCACATCGTTCAAGCCAAACTCTCCGCGCAACCTTTTGAAGATATCGAGCGTGGCCTGAGTATCGCTGGAACCTTCCATGTCCACTCGCACGAAATTTCCGCGACGCGCGCCGTCTTCCACCACGGCCCGCGCGTTTTTGTACGCCAACTCCTGATCCAGCTTCAGTCCAAACTGCGATAGTTTTATGGAAACGTTTGAATTAATTCCGGTGTCGTCAATGCGGGCGAGAATCTGGAGATACTCCTTAACTTCAGCTTCAGCCTCAGCCGGGTGGGCAACCGACTCGTTCAAATGATCGAACGAGGCTGTACAGCCCTCAGCGTTTATTTCACGAATGGCCCCCACGGCCTCGTCGATAGTTTCGCCGGCCACAAAGCGGGTCGTGAGTTTCTTGAAGAGCCGGAAATTCGCGGCAAATTCTTTCAGGCCCTCCTGACGAGAGAGGTAGATTAGGGCGCTTCTGGTTACCATGGTCTGACTGGAGATTCCTCGAAAAGGCCTTGTTACGCGGACACCGGCAATGGTCTGTCAACGGTTAATGCTGTGGTATCCTTAGCGCCCGTTCGAACCGATTTCCTGGGCCGGGCACTGTTAAGTATTCCAAAACAAAATGCGTCTGAAGCTGGTAATAATTGCCTCGCTCATCGCCGCCATCGTCGGGGCAGGTTCGGCAATAGCCATAATCCTCTTTACGTTTTCATCCCTCGAAGCGAGTCGAACGCCGGGCATGCTGGCCCTTTCGACCTACTTGCTTCCGCTGCTTACGACGCTGCTCGCGGCAGTCTTCGTCTACCGGCATACGGCACGCCGGCGAAAGTTGCAGGCAGCACTGACAGTGCTTATGACGCTGCTGCTGTCGCTGGCGTTTTTCGTGTTCAGCTCAATCCTGACTTCTCGCGGTCAACCCCTAGAACCGCAGCCAACTCCGCAACGCAACGCTGCATAGTTGTTAATCGCTGGCTGGCAGCCGATTCAGACCAATCTCTGCCTGCAGGGGTCTCAGCGCGTCGATCACGAATCGGATGTGTTCATCCGCGTCCACATCGAGCTCTTCCATTCCCTGCCGAATATCGTCGCGGTTCACTGACCGCGCGAAGGCCTTGTCTTTCAGTTTCTTCTTGACTGAAGCAACTTCCAAATCGTCGAGACTTTTGGACGGCCTTACCAAAGCACACGCGACCAGAAACCCGCACAGCTCATCGGTCGCAAATAACGCGCGGGCCATAGCGGTGTCGCGCGGCACGCCGGTGTAGGTCGCATGGCCCATGATGGCGCGGACAAAGCGTTCGGAATAACCGCGTCCGCAAAGTATGTTCGCTCCGGTAAACGGGTGTTGCTCGGCCGATGGAAACATCTCGTAGTCGAAATCGTGAAGCAGGCCCACTAAACCCCATTCGTCTTCGTCGTCACCGGCGCTGCCATACTTCTTGACGCAGGCGCGCATCGCCGCCTCAACCGCCAACGCGTGTTTGCGCAGGCTTTCGCCCTGTGTGTACTCGCACAACAACTCCCAAGCGTCGTTTCGATCAGGCATCGTGGATGTAGGACAAGCACTCGCCTGTTGGACTACAGGCGTTCCTGCTTGTCATTTGTCGATAGTGTTTTTACTTAAGAGCGAGCAAAACTAGCATGACTGAACGCGGCAAACAAGAGAGGGGTTAGCGCAGGTGCAGGAGGCAGGGGCAGGAAGCAGCGGCAGAATTAAAATTAGATGCAACTGGCGACAGAATGAACGCACACAGTTGTCGATTTCGTGCTTCCTGCCGCTGCCTCCTGCTCCTGCCTCCTGCCTCCGTTTCTTCATCCGCCGCTGGGCGCGCGATATCCGGGGCGGGCGCGTAGAATCACACTTTTGCGCGCACTCCCAACCTTTATCTTCCGATACTTTCCATCCCGTGCTTTATTGGTCGGATAGTAACCAATCGCATATTGCGTTCGAAGCTCGGCGGCAATTTGTGCAAACGCATCCGGCAGCGAGGCAACCGTGTCTGCCCTGACGATTCGGCCACCAGACTTCTCTGTCAAGGCCCCGAGATAGCTATCGGCGGTTACATAAAGGTGATCCAACATCGCGCTTATTGAATCGTCTGGTCGAGTGCCACGACGGGACGAGCCGGGATAACCCGTTCCATCACGACCTGCGGGTGGATAACTTCCGTCGCTCCTTCGGCCCGTAGGATCCTGCGGATCAGGTATTCGATCCGGTCGCGGGTAATTGGGGTCGTTGCGTTCGCGATCACGATCCCGTTGCTCACCTCGTCTGCGCAGGATTTCTCGAGCTGAGGGCAGTCCAAAGGGACCCGTCGGGTCGGACTTTCCTGCGGTTGGCACCGCGTCAGGATCCTCGCTGGGAAATGTCGGAGCGGTGGTACCCGGAGGTGGCTTGCGGATTACATCGATGGTAGGTAACTGCGGTTCGCCAGCTTGCTGCCGGGCGATGCGCTCGGTCTCGTCTCGCGTGTCATACCGAATTGCATAGACGATCGCTCCCTCCTCGTCCAACCAGTGAAGGGTGCCGTCAAAAGTCGCCTGATCGCTGCGCCAGTCAACTCCATCACTAAAAAGCACAATCGCTTTGCGTCCCTGAATAATTCGGACCGACGACAGCGCCAGATCCATCGCATCGTAAAGCTTTGTTCCCTGCCCCGGTTCAGTCCGGTTAATCGCACCTCTCAGGATCGACCGGTCATTAGTAAACTCACTTAGATCTCGAACCTTGTCGTCAAAAGAAATGACCTTGACGCGATCGCCCAGCTGCAACTGTTCGACAAAGGCGATTGCTGAGCGCCGGATGGTTCCCAGCTTGTCCTTCGTGCTCGCGCTCGTATCAAGCAACAGCACTACATGAAACGGCGCACTGACCGTCGCGAAAAACGCCACCTCCTGCTGCACTCCGTCTTCCGAGATATTGAACTCATCCTGGCGCAAGTCCGGGACATAATTGCCATTGGTTGTCGTCGCGATGACGGGAACCGTCACCAGGTCGGTAGTGATCTTTAGAACTTCCTGTTGGTCTTCGTCTGGTGGCGTTGGTTCGGGAGTTGGCTCAGCAACGACTTCAGGAGTGGGTTGGGGAGTCGGCGCGTTGATAGGCGCATTTGTTTTGGCAGGCGCACGCTTGCGCTGGCCGCGCGTCTGCGGCGTGACGGGGAACGCAGTGATGATGGAAACCACGCTGATTAGGCAGATACGAAGTAATCCGGCCCGCAAGGTGTTCCTCCAGTTTCGGTTTGCTTAATGTCAGTTAGAAGGACTCAAGGACGTATCGCT
>JALZOO010000079.1 GCA_030913905.1 Acidobacteriota bacterium | reverse complement strand
CTCTTTCACGTCGGCGGCGGTAGCGGGACCCTTCCGAGTCATCATTGCCTTCACTTCATCCGGCGTATATCGTCTGCCGTCTCCCGGAGTCAACTCAATCTCATAGTCTATTTCCCTGCCTGCCTTGACCCCAGTAATCCACGCCGGTTGGACGCTCGGGCCGCTGGCTGTGATCAAATATGTCCCGATAAATGGCACACCTGCGAATACGAAGGTGCCTTTCTTGTCGGTCTTAGTGTTGTACTTACCAGCCAGGTCGACACGATGGACTTCGATTGCGATGTCGGCTGCAGGAACCTTAGTACCGTCTGCCTGTTTCAGGATGACGTGTCCACGCAATTGTCCGGTCTGCGCGCTAGCAAACACGGCTCCGGATACGATCAGCGCGGCACTGGCAAGCAAGGGAAACAAATATCTGCGAAACATCAACAATTCCTCCAGGAATATCTATGGACGTTTGTACGTCGGGAGAGACTATTTGATGCCGTAGCGCTACTCCCAGTTGTAATTTTTCTGTTGTCTAAGAAGCGACTAAACTTAATAAGCAAACCGCTTACTGTCAAGCACATATGGAACCGGATCGCGAACCCCTGCGTCCCGGAATGCACGCAAACGCAGGGCACATGAGTCGCAGTCGCCGCAAGCCACTTCTGACTCCAGGTAACAGGACCAGGTGAGTTCCAGAGGCGCGTTGAGTTTTTGACCAAGCTCAACTATTTGCGACTTCTTGAAGGATATAACCGGCGTCCGAATCTGAATGTCTGTTTCCGGCCTGGTACCCACTGTGATTGCCTTTTGGAACGCGTCGTAAAACTCAGGCCGGCAATCGGGGTAGCCGGAAGAGTCTTCCGCAACAGCCCCGATGTAGACGTAGCGTCCGCCAATCACTTCCGCCCAGCTCGTTGCAATCGAGAGCAGGTGCGCGTTGCGAAAGGGAACGTAACTAGTCGGTATGGTGTGACTGCCGAGATTGGCCGACGCGATTTCGATGTTTTCATCGGTAAGAGAAGATCCACCGATCGTTGCGAGGTGTTCCAGGGAAACTACCAGCCGTCGCTCAACATGGTAGTGATTCGCCAAATCTTCAAAAGCCCTACGCTCGCGCGCTTCTGTTCGCTGGCCATATGAGACGTGAAGGAAAGCAAGATCAGAAACTTCTTCGTTCGCGATTGCCGCAGTTACGCATGAATCCATACCGCCGGAAACAAGACACACCGCGATATCCGGACGCGTCTCGATTTCGTCGACCGCTGCATCCAACACTGCTACGTCTTCCGAGCCGCCCATTAAACTCCGCGCGCCTCCGGTCCCCAAACATATTTATGAAGCTGTAGTTGCATACGCACATCGAGTCCGCTGCCTGATACCCAGTCCGCTAGATCTTTTAGATCGATTTGCCCCCAGGCCGGAGAAATGAGGACCCGCGCGCGCGATGTCAATTCATGCTTTTCGATAACGCGTTTCGCGTAGGTCCAGTCCTCCAGGTTCGCGATCACAAACTTGACTTCGTCTAGCTCCGGGCGCAAGCGCGCCAGGTTTGGCCAATGGTTGCGTGACTCTTCACCGGAGTGTGGGCACTTAACATCAAGAATTATCTTCGCCCGCGGATCGACTTGTTCGGTGGAAAAGTAGCCGCCAGTTTCCACCAACACTTCGTAGTCTTCCGCGCATAAGCGCTCAATCAATCGGAATGCCTCCTGCTGCGCGAGTGGCTCCCCACCGGTTACTTCCACCAATTGACAACCGAACGCCCGCACGTGGGCCATCACATCATCAAGCGAAAAATATTCTCCGCCAGAGAAGGTGTATTCGCTGTCACACCAAGTGCAGCGCATTGGGCAGCCGGTCAAACGAACAAACGTGCAGGGTCGACCCGCATGGGTCGATTCCCCCTGTATTGAACGAAAGATTTCGGTAACTCTCAGCATGTTTTGAAGCTGATTGATGGCCCTTTTATTCGAGAGACCGTTGGCGTTCAGGCCTACCGCACATGTTACATCTTGAAAATTTGAATCTAGCCGACGCGGCTGGACGTGTCAAAGTTGCTGACCGATAGCTAATCCATCGGCAACCGCAGCGTTTGAACGACATCCAAACTGGCGATCCAGCCACTCACGAAGCCGGAGCGGCGTGGTAGCATAAACCGCTTATCCCGTGATTTGAGAACCCCGTGAGTCAGAAAAGCGAGCAAGTCGAACATTTGTTTCTTGAAGGAGCACGGCGCTTACTTGCGCGTGTGGCCGACGACTATGGGATACCGCCAGAGTCTTTGCAAATACGAATAAAAGCCGCGGTCAACAAGTACATGTTGAAGGACGATGAGCAGGCCCCGGCGGATGAGATACGGGAGTTCATTGACAAGCTTCAGGCGGATGACCTGTGTCTCATCATTGGATGTGAACAGGGAAATCAAAGGGCCTGGGGCGATTTGGTTGAACGTTTCTCTACGACCGTTCGTTCGGCTGCGAGATCTGCCAGTTCAAATGAGGATGGTGCAGAAGATCTGGCTCAGTCGATTTGGGCTGAACTGCATGGATTGCGCGTGCGTGAAGACGGTAAGCCAGCAGGAAAGCTCGGCTACTATTCGGGGCGCGGCTCGCTCGCGGGTTGGCTGCGCGCGGTAGTTGCGCAGCTCGCGGTTGATCAGCATCGCAAGCTATCCCGGTTGGTCCAAACCGAGGAAGATGCAGACTTCGATCGAATTAGACAAGGGCAGGATGAGAATGATTGGTCAGCCCATGCTGGTCCAATAAATCCGGAGGTTGAAACGCAACAAAAGTTTGCCGGCGCCGAATTGCAACAGGCACTCTCAAAGTCAATTTCGAAACTGCCGGCGGAGGACCGTCTGTTAGTCAAGCTTTATTACTTTGACGGCTTGCGCTTGCGCGAAGCCGGCGCAGTACTCGGCGTACATGAAGCCACCGCCAGTCGTCGGCTGACTCGGATTCACACAGAGTTGCGGCAGCAAGTCGAAAGTATCCTGGTTGAAGAGAAGGGTTGGACGCGCCCGGAAACGGCAAGCGCGTTTTCTGAACTGGCACTGCATCTGGAAGCTGATATCGAGCCGCTTCTGGCAACGGAAGGCATTTCATTGAAAAACGAAAATGAGCTTGCAGGTTGAAATAAAGGGCCGTAAACGCCTAATGCAAGCGCGGGTAGGGTAAGACGTTCTTAAGTCGGCAGAGAAACGCAGATGAAAAAGGCTGACAACAACGAGGTAGAACTTCTGTTGCGGGCGCTCGCGAGTGACCGGCAAAAGGGCCGTTTGCCGTCGGCGGACGGTCGAGTCACTGAGCACCTCGATGCAGATGAGTTGAATGCATTTGCTGAAGGGCAGTTGCCAGAACGGGCACGCGCGCGTTACACGGAACATCTTGCTGACTGCGAAAGTTGCCGAAGCATTCTAATAACACTAGTGCCGGCCACCGGCTTCCCTGTGTCAGCTCCGGTTTCGGACAGCCAGGCTGACACGAGCCTCTGGTCAAGGATTTTGGTGTTTTTCTCTCCGGCGGTTTTACGCTACGCGGTCCCGGCGCTGGGGCTGGCTGCTGTGATTGGCGTCAGCCTTTTCGCATTGCGCCAACAGCGAACGACCGATTTCGTCGCACAACATCAACCGAACGATTCCTCCACTTCCGCGGGCGTTCAGAACGCGGCGCCAGCAACCCAACCGAATGCGACGCCGCCAACGCTTCAAGAGGGAAACGTAGCCACTCGGGAAGCGGCAGCCGGTAAAGAAAAAGGCGACGCCACCATTCGCGACCAGCTGGCGGGAAACACTGCGGGGACCGACGTTACTACCGGAGCTGCAGTGAAGGACTCGCCAAAATTAGGAGAAGCAGCCGCGTCTCAAGCGGCCCCATCGTTTGCGCCCGAACCACAGGCGCCCGCGCCCCCACCTCCACGAGTGCTTAGTGACGCGGACAAGTCTGTCACCTTGAACCGGCAAGAAACATCTGAACGCGAAGCCGCCGAACGCGGGCGAGACTACAGATCCCAGCCGAGTGATGAAGCCGGGCCCAATCGTTCGGGGGCCAAAACTTCGTCTACGTCGGTGAGTGCAAGGCGTGTTGAAGGGCTGACGGCCGAGCGCAGGGGATTTCTGCTCAAGAACAAGAAAGACGGCCCTGCCGAACCTGAAATGCGAGGTATCGCTGGCCGGCAGTTTCGCCGCCAGGGCAACGCCTGGGTTGACACCGCTTACGACTCATCTCGCGCCACGATCAATGTCGCGCGCGGCTCGGAACAGTTTCGAGCACTGGTCGCTGATGAACCCCGCATCGGCGATATAGCTAATCACCTGGGCGGTGAAGTGATCGTGGTTTGGAAAGGCAGGGCGTATCGAATCCGCTGAACTAATGTGCGTCCCAGCTGGCACCGTCTAATATCTCCGCGTCAAATACAAAAGCATTAACATCTGGCGGTCGTGATGGTAAATTGTTTTGCCAATCCATGCCCAAAGGAAAACTATCTATGTACACATTCCGTGCTACAGCCAGACCACTTGTGCTCGTGCTACTGCTGTCTCTTTCCTTCAGTTCGTTGCCGATAACAGCACAAGAAACAACGCGCCGGTCCAGATCACAGTCCCTTTCTCCATCAGCAAATCGCAATTTGCAAATTGCTCAAATCGTTCGCGAGATTGATGCTCGTAAAATCGAGCAGTCGATTCGAAGACTCGTCTCGTTCGGTACCCGCAACACGCTGTCCACTCAAAGCGATCCAACCCGTGGAATCGGCGCTGCTCGTGATTGGCTATTTAGCGAGTTTTCCAAAATAGCTGAGCAGTCTGGCGGACGCCTGGTTGTCGAGAAGCAAACCTTTGAACAAGCAAAAGCGGAACGTATTCCGACGCCTACGATGATCAGTAATGTGGTGGCCACGTTAAGAGGAACACAACCTGAATCCGCCGGCCGCACATACATCGTCAGCGGGCATTACGATTCAATGTGTACCAGTCCGACTAATGCCACTTGTGACGCGCCGGGCGCAAACGACGACGCTTCAGGCACAGCGGCGGTGTTGGAAATGGCGCGCGTCATGACGAAGCACCAGTTTGAGGCGACGATAATCTTCATGGCCGTCGCCGGCGAGGAGCAAGGTCTCCTCGGCTCTACTTACTTCGCGGAACAGGCAAAACAAAAAGGCATGGATATCGAGGCCATGTTTACGAACGACATCGTGGGCAACTCGCTTGGTGGTAATGGAGTGCGAGATCGCGGGACGGTTCGGGTGTTTTCGGAAGGTGTGCCGTCAAGTGAAACGCCGGAACAAGCGAACGTGCGGCGCGGAGTAGGCGGCGAAAACGACTCGGCGTCTCGCCAGTTAGCACGGTTCATCAAGGAGGCAGCGGAGCGTCACGTCAAGGGCATGCGGGCCACCATGGTCTATCGCCGCGACCGCTACTTACGAGGCGGCGATCACAGGCCTTTCCTCGAGCGCGGCTTTACTGCGGTCCGGTTCACAGAGCCGAATGAGGACTACCGGCATCAACATCAAAACGTACGGATAGAAAACGGAGTGCATTACGGCGACCTGCCGCAGTTCGTCGATTTCAACTACATCGCAAACGTTGCGCGCGTGAACGCTGCGTCGCTTGCGTCGCTGGCACTTGCTCCGGCGCGACCCAAAAATGTGGGCATAGTAACCGCGCGGCTGACGAATGATACTGACCTGAAGTGGGAGGAGAACAAGGAGCCGGATCTGGCTGGTTACGAGGTGGTCTGGCGAGAAACGACATCACCTGTTTGGACAAATGCCAGATGGGTTGGAAATGTCACCAGCTACACGGTCGAGGGGATGTCGAAAGACAACTACTTTTTCGGCGTGCGCGCAGTGGACAAACAGGGCAATAGAAGTATGGTTAGCTTTCCTCGTCCCGTTAGGTAGTAGCGAGCGATTTCCCAGGCCCCGGCGATAGTTTCCTCAACTATCCGATGTTTTGCTGCGTCTAAGTCTTCGGCAAACATAGGTCCTTAGGATTAACTTTCTCCACAGACTCGATAGGAACCAACGCGATGAATTGCAAACATCAGTCGGATCTATCAGGTGCGCACCGTTTTGTAACGTTGCTGTTGATGGCTGCCTTAGTCTCCAGCAGCGTCGCAGCTGGCGCTGGAGCTCAGCAGACAAAGCCCGCGGGTCAATCCGAAAAGCGGCTGAGTGAAGAACAACGCATATTGCACGTTCTGAACCGGCTGGGTTTTGGAGCGCGTCCCGGGGACGTGGAGCGCGTAAAGGCCGTTGGACTCGAGAACTACATCAACCAGCAACTCAACCCGGAAAAACTCCGCGACGACTCGGTTGCCGCAAAATTGGAACACCTGACGACGCTGAACATGACGACAGCGGAACTTTACGAGAAGTATCCCCAACCGGGTCTTCTGTTGCGACAGCTGGAGCGCCGTGGAGAACTGCCGGCAGGGCTTGCCGCCGCGCGCGAGAATCGTGTCAACGGTGCAAATGAGCAACCGAAGAACGGCGATGCAATGGAAAACACAGGTCAGTCCGGCGAGGCAATGAACCGAGAAGTGGCCAAACCGGGCAACGACGCCAACCCACGCGACAACCAGGAATATCGGCAGGCGATACGCGAGTACTACCGCAAGAATGGGTTGGGACAACCGCAACGGATTACGGCCGAGTTGCAGGCGTCGCGAATCCTGCGAGCGGTGTACAGCGAGCGTCAGTTGCAGGAAGTGATGGTTGACTTCTGGAGCAACCACTTCAATGTGTTTGCAGGAAAGGGCGCCGATCGTTGGTTGCTGATTTCCTATGACCGCGACACGATTCGTCCAAACGCTATGGGTAAGTTTTCCGAACTGCTACTCGCGACGGCTCAAAGCCCGGCGATGCTTTTCTATCTCGACAATTTTCAGAGTGTCAGTCCGAATGCCCAGTTAGGTACAGGAGCTGGACAGCGTCCGCGCGCACAACGTGGTCGAATGCTGGATCTCTTAATGGGCGGACGCCGGGACGCGGCGATGAATAGGGACCGAGGCGCACGTGCACAGCGGCGTGGCGTCGGGACCGACGCGCAGATGCCGCAGCGACCGGCAAATCCCCAAAGACAACGACGAGGAATTAACGAAAACTATGCACGCGAGTTGATGGAACTGCACACGCTGGGTGTTGATGGCGGATACGCGCAGAAGGATGTTCAGGAAATTGCGCGTTGCTTTACTGGCTGGACCATCTTTGCGCCGCGTGGTGGTGGCGCGGCGGCGGCTGCGCTGATGGGTGAAGGCGCTCGGCGCGAAGCCGGCAAGTTTTTCTTCAACTCGCGTGCTCATGACGATGGTGAGAAAGTGGTGCTGGGACACAAGATTCCCTCGGGGGGCGGAATGAAGGATGGACTGATGGTGTTGGACATTCTGGCGAACCATCCGTCCACCGCGAAGCACGTAGCGAGAAAGCTGGCTACCTATTTTGTTTCGGATAATCCGTCGCCCGCTTTAGTCGATCGCATTGCCGGCGCGTTCACCAAGAGCAAGGGGGACATTCGCGAAACGCTGCGGGCCATTTTCTTTTCGCCCGAATTCAATTCGTCCGAAGCCTACCGCGCGAAGGTGAAACGACCCTTCGAATTGACAATCAGCGCTATTAGAACTCTGGGCGCCGAAACCAACGGCGGCCCACAACTGCATCAATGGGTCGCGCGCATGGGCGAACCACTTTACGGATTTCAAACCCCCAACGGTTATTCGGACACAGCCGAAAGCTGGGTCAACACCGGCGGCTTGCTGGAGAGGCTAAATTTTGGATTGGCGCTCGCCAGCAATCGCATACCGGGGACTCGCGTTGACCTGAATCGCTTTTTGGCGCGCTCAGATCAGAAGCAAGCTCTGAATAAAGCGGACATGATGGATCGGTTTCTGAGCGTGATCATCTCCGGAGATATTTCGCCCAGGACCAGACAAACGCTTTTGAAACAACTGGAAGAACAAGCTGCGGTGCCTGATGCGACCGCGACTAAAGAACCGACGACGTCAAACGACCTTCAGATGGGCGAGATGAACGCGCAAATGGGCGAGATGACGGACGCACGGCCTCGACGGCTACAGCTTGCGCGGGCTCAGGCGAACATCAATGATCCCGTGACGAAGATTGTAGGTTTGATATTGGGCTCGCCGGAGTTTCAGAGACAGTAACGAGTGAACAGTGACAAGTAACAAGCCAGCACGACCAAATGCTCGAGACTTGTCACTTGTCACCTGTAACTTGTCACGAGGTGAATCATGAATCGAAGATTTTTTATCAAATCAGGCGGCGTGGCGCTGGCGAGTTTTGGATTGATGAGCGGTATGCCATCGTTTCTTCAACGCGCGGTACTCGCGCAAGCGAGACAACAGGGCGGTCGCCGAAAGACTTTGATCGCAATCTTCCAGCGGGGCGCGGTCGATGGGTTGAACATGGTCGTGCCTTTTGGCGAACGATCGTACTACGACCTGCGGCCAGCGATTGCCATTCCGAAACCTGCGTCTGGCAATGTGGATTCGGCTCTTAGTCTCGACGGATTTTTTGGTTTGCATCCAGCGATGTCTTCCCTGAAACAGTTGTGGGATTCGAAGCGGTTGGCGATCGTGCACGCCTCAGGTTCACCTGACAACACGCGTTCCCATTTCGACGCCCAGGACTACATGGAGTCGGCAACGCCTGGCCGCAAGGGCACGCCTGATGGCTGGCTGAATCGATACCTGCAGAGTAAGACCGACCCGACGAACAACATTTTCCGCGCTGTGTCGTTGACGCAGAACATGCCGCGAGTGATGCAGGGAAAAGCTCCGGCACTGGCGATTTCGAACCTCGCCGATTTCACAATTCGTGCGGGTAGAAATTCGGCAAACGTGCAGGGCGGCTTCGAAGCGATTTATGAACAGTCGGTAAACGACGTTCTCGGCGGCACCGGCAAGGAAACCTTCGAAGCGGTTAACTATCTGAAGCAAGTGAATCCATCACAGCACCGACCGGAGAATGGCGCTCAATATCCGCGTACTCCGTTTGGAAATTCGCTGCTTCAGATCGCGCAGCTCATCAAAGCCGGCGTGGGCTTGGAAATAGCCTTCACCGATACGCCCGGCTTGAACTGGGATACGCACGTCAACGAAGGCAACTCGCGCGGACAACTGGCAAACCTGCTGCAACAGTTCAGCAACGGAATCGCTGCGCTCTACACGGACCTGGGCACTCGCATGGACGACGTAGTGATTCTGACGATGTCGGAGTTTGGCCGCACGGTTCGAGAAAACGGAAATCGCGGTACAGACCATGGACATGCCAACGCAATGTTCATAGCCGGCAACGGTGTTCGCGGTGGCAAGGTTTACGGACAATGGCCGGGCTTAAGAAGCGATCAGCTCTACGAAGGGCGCGACCTGGCTCTAACTACAGACTTCCGCGACGTGTTTGGTGAGGTTGCAAAGAAACATCTGGGAACGCCAAACCTGCAAGCTGTGTTTCCGGGATACGCGGTAAGCGACGCGAAATTCAAAGGGCTCCTCGCGTAGGCGACCACGGTCATGTGTTGCCGCTGAGGCCGCTGCCCTCCCAGGGCAGTGGCCTTTTGTTCTACCACCTCAACTTGCCGAAGCGATTGATCAAATAAAGCATTACCACTGCAATCAAAGAAACAATCACCGCGAGGGTAAACGCTTCATTGTCGCGTCCTGCCTGAATCGCGTCGTAGATCGCTACTGACGCGGTCTGCGTTCGTCCGGGAATATTGCCGGCAATCATGATCGTGACGCCGAAGTCTCCAAGAGCGCGTGCGAAAGCAAGGGCGGTCGCAGCCAGCACACCTCGCGATGCCAACGGCAGCGTTATCCGAAAAAATATCGCGCGACTGCCAAGGCCCAGTGTTCGTGCAGCCGCTTCGAGCTCGGTGTCCACGCCTTCAAATGCAGCGCGCAGACTCTTTGTCACAAGCGGAAGCGCATGGATCGTGGCAGCGATAATCGCGGCGCCGACGGTGAAGGTCAGCCGAATACCAAATCGGTTGTAGAGAAAGCCGCCCAGAGCTGAACGCGTACCTAGCAGAGTAAGCAGGTAATAACCAAGCACCGTAGGTGGCAAAACCAGAGGCAAGGTTACCAGCGAATCGATGAGGTTACGCCCGGGGAAATTCTTCCGTGCCAGCAACCACGCCAACGCGGAGCCGGCAATCAGCGCAATGATCGTCGCTGCTGTCGCCACCGCGAACGACAACCGAATGGGGAACCAGTCGATGTTGCCAAAATCCATCGTTATCTTCGACGCGGCACAACAGCAACGATACGCAGGGGCCCGCCGCTGCCGCCTTTGATTTTCATTGGCAGAGCTATCACCGAGAACCCCTTGATCGGCAACTTGTCGAGATTCGCTACGTTCTCAAATGCCGGAATATTTTTGTCAAACAGGATGCGATGACTCTCGTAGAGCGTCGACTGCCCATAGTCGATGCTGGCCGTATCAAGACCGATGGCGTTGATTTGCCTGTTGCGAGTAAGCCAGCGCGCTGCCACCGGATCCAAACCGGGGAAGTGAAGATCCGGAACGGCAGCAGCGCCGCGCGCATCGGTCCCCAGATACTTTTTACGATTGGGATAAAACTTTCCAAAGCCGGTGCGTAGGAAAACAATAGTTCCTTCAGCTATTCTTCCGTTTCGTTGCTCCCAATTGATGAAGTCCGCTGCGGTGACCTGGTAGTCGCGATTATTTTCACACTGTTTCGTTACGTCGATCACAATCGCGGGCGCCATGAGTCGTTCGAGCGGAATCTCATCTACGCTATGGCGACCTTTGGCGAAATGGACCGGCGCATCGATGTGCGTGCCGCCATGTTCGGCGGCGGAATATCTGTAGGCAGAATAATAAAATCCCCCCGGACTTGTGCCCTCGAAGTCCGTTTGGAGATGAAAGGTTTCGGCCGTGGGCCAGTAAACGGTTGAGGAATCGAATGGATAAGAGAGATCTACAATTCTTCCTGATGGAAAAAGTGTGGCCTGTCGCTGAGCGACGGCGCTCGCAACGGCAAAGCCGGCGACCAAGGCGAATGAAAGCAGAAAGGCTGATCTTCTCATCGGCGAATCCTCCTCATAGTTGACCGGAACTTCGTTACGTTACAGCAGGTTCGAAAGGCTTTCCAGCGTATTAGAGCTTCAACGCTGCTTAGCTCGTGGTCAGAAAAGGTGGGCACGCCCTGGGTCTTGGTTTCGCCAGGAATCGCCGTCTGGTTAACGGGTCGTCTTACAGCTACAATTCCGCCGCTCTACTGACATCTGTTCACGCTCCGTCCAAGGTTAACCCGATGATCGATTTTAGTGTCCCGCCGGAATTGGAAACTGCGCGCCAAGCTGTCGCAGCTTTCATGGATGAGCATGTCTATCCAAATGAAAGCAAGGTCGTTGAGGACGAAGGCTTGCCTGAGGAGCTCGAGCGCGACCTGCAATCAAAAGTGAAAGCGCTGGGACTTTGGGCGCCGAATCTGCCCCGTGAGTGGGGCGGTATGGGCGTTGGCTTTATTGGGCAGGCGCTGCTAAACGAGATTATCGGCAGGTCGATCATCGCGCCGCGCATCTTTGGTTCGATGGCGCCGGATGCAGGAAACGCTGAGTTGCTACTCGTCGCGGCGACGCCGGAGCAGAAACAGCATTATCTTCGGCCGCTTGCGGCGGGTGACGTGCGATCGTGCTTTGCGATGACCGAGCCCGAGGTTTCTGGTTCGGACCCAACCGGCCTACGCACGACCGCCGTGCGCGACGGCGACGAATGGGTCATCAATGGACACAAGTGGTTCATCAGCGGCGCGATCGGTTCTGCCTTCGCCATCGTAATGGCTGTTACGGACCCTGCGGCGGACGCGCATGGGCGGGCCAGCATGATCCTGGTGCCCACAGACACTCCAGGTTTCAATATTATCCGCGCCGTGCCGGTGATGGGTTCGGGCGGCGTAGGTGGTCACTGTGAAATTCGTTTTGAAGACTGTCGTGTTCCGGTGGGTAATCTTCTGGGCGAGCTGGGAAGGGGATTCAAGTTGGCCCAGGCGCGGCTTGGTCCGGGTCGCATTCAACACTGCATGCGCTGGATTGGAGTCGCCCAGCGTAGTTTTGAAATGATGTGCCGGTATGCTCTCAAGCGCGAAACGTTTGGTGAGCCCCTGGCGAAGAAACAGACCGTGCAGAATTGGATTGCGGATTCAGCGGCCGAAATTAGTGCCGCTCGACTAATGACACTCAACGCGGCCTGGAAACTTGATCGTGAAGAAGATGCGCGCGTAGAGATTTCGCTGATCAAGTTTTTTGTTGCACGCGTTCTGCATGATGTTATCGACAGGGCAATCCAGGCGCATGGAGCGCTGGGTTATTCGAAAGACACGCCCCTTGAGATGTTCTATCGCGACGCGCGCGCAGCGCGCATTTACGATGGACCCGATGAAGTTCATCGCCAGGTCGTGGCCCACCGCATACTGCAAACGTTCAGAAACAACGCTTGATCGGACTTAGCGACTCCATGATTCACACCGTTTGATGACCTCCAATAACGACAGCGCGGCGGTGAGAAAGGGCGAGGAGTTGGATCTCGTTGCCCTCGACCGCTATCTGCGGAACACGCTCGCGACTGACATTTCAGAATCCGACGCCACCCTTGAGGTCGAACAGTTTCCCGGCGGACATTCGAATCTCACGTATTTGCTGCGCTACGGTAGTCAGGAGTTCGTCCTACGCCGCCCGCCCGTGGGCCCGGTGGCGCCTACAGCCCATGACATGCCGCGCGAGTTTAAGTTGCTTTCAGTAATCCATCCGCGCTTTCCACTGGCGCCCAAACCCATCTTGCTTTGCGAAGACGCGTCGGTGATAGGAGTGCCGTTTTACCTGATGGAACGACGACGTGGTCTCATCGTCCGTTCGAAGGTCCCGGCGAGTATTGGAGACGATGCGGCCCTGCGCAAGCGACTGAGCGAGACTGTGGTAGACACTCTCGCGGCACTGCACGATGTGGATATTTATGCATCCGGTATTGCGGCGTTTGGAAAGCCAGCGGGCTTTGTCGGTCGGCAAGTGAATGGTTGGGCCGATCGCTGGCAGCGATCAAAAACGAACGAACTGCCGGGGATGGAAGCAGTGATTTCGTGGCTGAAGGATCGAGTTCCTGACAACGCAGAGGCCACGATTGTTCACAACGATTTCAAACTCGACAACCTGTTGCTGGACATGACTGACGCCACTCGTGTGGTGGCCGTACTCGATTGGGAGATGTGTACAGTAGGAGACCCGCTGGTTGACGTTGGGCTTCTTCTTGGCTACTGGACGATGGGCGCTCGCCAAAAAGATGCGGACGAAAACAGTTCCCTGAGAGCGATTACCAACGGGCCGGGCTGGCTTACACGCGACGAAATTATCGAACGTTATCAAACGAAGACTGGTCGCGATCTTTCCGGCATTGTTTTCTATGAGACTTTTGCGCGGTTCAAAGTAGCGGTGGTGATTCAGCAAATTTATTTTAGGTTCGTGCAGGGTCAAACGCACGACGAGCGCTTTCGCAATTTTGATCGCCTGGTCAGGGAACTAACGCAGGAAGCACTGGATCTCGCTGAGCGCTCAGAACTCTGAGACAAGTAACCGAGAGCGGGGACAGGCCCTCTTCCTAACCATGGTTGACTAATGGTTGACACCAATACTTGGCAGACCTTTCAAGATGAGAACAACTGAACAAGTCAAAACGTCTCTCAGGTTGGGAAGGTGGGCTTGTCCCCGCTCTTTGCACTCGAGGAATGATGGCTAAGTTCGCGCCTCAGATTCTCCGGTTCGAGTCGCTTCCTTCGACAAATGTCGAAGCCGCGAGGCGCGTGCAAGAGGGCGCACCGGAAGGCGTCTGTGTTGTGGCAGCTGAACAGACAGCGGGCCGGGGCAGGCTTCAGCGCAATTGGGTTTCGCCTAAGAATGCAGGATTGTATTTCAGTATTATTCTGCGCCCGAAGATGGACCAAAGCACTTGGCCGCTACTTTCATTGATGGCTGCGGTTGCAGTGCACGATGCTTTGCTTGACTCTTGCCATCTGGAGACCGACATCAAGTGGCCCAACGACGTTCTCGTCGATGAGAAGAAACTGTGCGGCATACTCACGGAGACCGTCGAGACCTCAAGTGGACGCTCCGCGGTCGTAGGCATTGGCATTAATCTCACGAGCAACTCTTTTCCGAGTGAACTCGACCGAGTCGCCACCTCGATAGAAGCGGCAACGGGCGAGAAGCCAGATGGGGAAGCGTTACTCAACGCTCTGGTTCATGCGCTTGCCGGGCAATATCAAGTGCTTCAAGAGCCCTCCGGGCCAGAAGCGATTATCAGCAGGTGGTCAACCCACTCTACATATGTGGAGGGAAAGCGTATCCAGGTCACAGACAGCAATGAAACTTTTGCCGGAACGACGCGCGGCCTTGAACGCGATGGAGCTTTACGTGTAGAAACGGAGACGGGCGAAATTCAGATAGTTCGAGCCGGTGATGTCACAGCAGTGCGTGCGATTTCTCTGTGACCTTTGCACATCGTTCGAACCGACGAGTCATTGAGTAACAAAACGATCCAGGAAATGACACTAATCAACACGAAACGTTTAGTGTCGGTTCGTGTGAGTTCGTGGATCGTGAATGCTTGAGTTTGGTTGTGGCTCGGAGTCGATCCGCAGAGTTGGTTCTCAATCAAAGAGGTCGAACACTTAATTCATGCCGGCCGGCAAACGCATTGTTATCTCCACCCTCGGTTCGTATGGCGACATCCATCCATACATGGCCATCGCGATGGAGTTGCATGCGCGCGGTCACCGGCCTGTCATTGCGACCAGCGAGTTGTATCGGGAGAAGATGGAAACCGCGGGTTTTGATTTTGCGCCCATGAGTCCACACATCCCGCCGCCGCAGGAACAGAACCAGGCGATGATGGAGAAAGTCATGCACCCGAGATTAGGCAGCGGGTTTCTCATGAACGAGATGCTGTTTCCTTACGTGCGCGAAGCCTATGAAGATTTGTTAAAGGCGGTCCGGGGCGCAGACCTACTGCTCACTCATCCGATTTCTTTTGCTGGTCCGCTGGTCGCTCAGAAAACCGGCATCCCTTGGATTTCGAGTGTCCTGGCGCCGGTGTCATTCTTCTCCGCCTACGACCCGCCCATGCCGCCGTTCTGGCCGTGGATGCGACATGTGCAAATTTTTGGGCCACGCTTCGTGGCGGCATTCTTCAATCAGGTAAAAAAGGTCTACAAGAATAGACACTACGAGCAGCTTCGCAATGAGCTTGGTTTGCCTGATCGCGGCAATCCTGTGTTTGAAGGACAGCATTCGCCGACGCGTGTACTTGCTCTTTTTTCGAAATTGTTCGCGCAGCCGCAACCCGATTGGCCGTCGCAGGCGCGGATTACCGGATTTGCTTTCTACGACGGCCGGAACGAGCTGGAGATGCCGCCGGAGCTCGACAGATTTCTCGAGAATGGTCCACCGCCCATTGTTTTCACACTAGGCACTTCCGCCGTTTGGGTAGCCCGCGAGTTCTATCGTGAAAGCATAGCTGCAGCGAAAATTCTGGGACGGCGCGCTGTGCTCCTGATTGGCGACGATCGCAATAAACTTGAAGAGCCTTTGCCTCCCGAGATCATTGCAGTTAACTACGCACCCTTTGAAGCTCTGCTCGGTCGCGCGTGTGCAATGGTCCATCACGGCGGCGTGGGCACGACGTCGCAGGGCTTGCGTGCGGGAGTTCCTACATTAATTGTACCCTTCGCTTTCGATCAGCCAGACAATGCGGCGCACGCCGCCAGGCTCGGTGGCAGCCGCACCTTGCCGCGCCCGAAATACCGCGCAGCACGTGTGGCAACGGAACTCGACATCCTCTTGACGAAGCCTGATTATGCAACTAAGGCGGACGAAGTGGGCAAACGGCTGCGGCAGGAAAGGGGAGCCAGCGTTGCGAGCGATCTGATCGAACAGGTCTTACAGAATGAAGATGCTGTGGTGGACCCGACGTGTGAGGAACCAGTTTATGCTTCTTGTGATTGACGCGGGAAACACGAATACATCGCTTGGTGTTTTTGATGGGACGCAACTCGTCGCACACTGGCGTCTCACAACGGCGCGTTCGCGTACGGTGGATGAGTACGGCATCCAGGCGCGCAACCTGTTCGAGCTTGCTGGGCTTGATGTCAAAAATATCAATGCAATCGCCATCGCTTCAGTTGTGCCGCCGCTCAACTATACGCTTAAGACAATGGCGGAGACCTATTTTCAGCTCACGCCGCTGTTTGTTGATGAGACTATCGACACAGGACTAAAGATTCTCTATGAGCCGGCTTCGGATGTAGGTGCTGACCGGATTGTTGATGCGGTGGCGGCGATTGAAAAGTATGGCGCGCCATGCATCGTGGTCGACTTCGGCACAGCGACAACTTTCAACGCGATTGACGCAAAGAACCAATACGTTGGGGGCGTGATAACGCCCGGCATTATGATTTCGTCTGACGCATTGTTTGAGCGGACGGCCAAGCTGCCGCGCGTAGACATCAGGCGGCCGCAGAAAGTGATTGGTTCAGGGACGGTCGCGGCTATGCAGTCTGGTCTATATCACGGGTTTGTCGGGTTGGTTGATGGTGTGCTCCGAAAGATGCTCGACGAACTCGGCGGCAAACCACGCGTGATTGCTACCGGCGGACTTGCGCCGTTGATTGCCACGGGTTCCGAGTTTATCGAGTTGGTCGACGACACCCTTACGCTGGAAGGTCTGCGACTTATCTACGAAAGAACCACCGCTAGTCCAAAGTCCAAAGTCCAAAGTCCAAAGTCCGAGATTTGAAGTGGCTTTTGACATTGCACATGGGACATTGGACTTTGGACATTCCTAATTGAATTACTTCAACTATTTTACTGAGATCGAAGACGCATTTATTCGGAGGCGCGGAAAGCATCTGTTGCTGAGTCCGATGGATTGGGCGCTGATTGAGAGTTGGAAGGAGATGGACCTGCCGCTGCATATCGCTTTGCGCGGGATTGAAAAGGCGTTTGACTCGTGGGAATCCAAGCCGCGAACCCGCACGGTGAAGAGTCTCCTTTATTGTCAGGAAGAAGTTGAGGCGCAATACGCGGAGTGGCGCCAGGCGCGCGTCGGCGCGGCGGCGGATGAACCCGACCAGCGAGTCAGCGAGGCGTTGCCGTTCAGCAAGACAGCAATTCTGGAATACCTAAAACAGGGACGAACAAAATTGGTGGCCGCTCGCAACCATCGAATGACGACAGTTGAAGACGATCTTGCGGACGCGATACGACGTTCGGTGGCGCTGCTTTCGGAAGTGGAACAGGACGTCAAGCAAACTACGTCTGTCGATGCCCAGAAACTAGAACAGTCGCTTACCGGGCTGGAAAGGATGTTGAGCGACGCTGCTCGTTCAGCCGTTGAGCCCCAAAAGCTTGAAGCGCTTGAAAGAGAGGTTAAGGAACAGTTGAAACCCTACCGCAAACAGATGCAGCCGCCTGTTTATCAACAGACGTTGGATAATCTTCTGCTGAAGCGGCTTCGTGAGCATTTTGGGATACCGCGCCTTAGCTTGTTTTATCTCTAGGAACGTATCAACACTTAGCGACAAAATGGTTTTGGGAAGGCGGTCTTGCCCGCCTATTTGCATTGGACTACTTAAATCATGAACCCAGCGGTTGAAGATGAGGGCGAGCGTTCAGCCCGGACATTTGAAGTAGAGATCGAGCGGTTGCTGCCCGGCGGCGTGGGCCTGGCGCATGCCGAGGGGCTGACGCTGTTCGTGTCACTTGCCGCACCCGGTGATGTGGTGCAAATTAAGATCGATCGCGTCCAGGGCAAGTTAGGCTACGCATCTATTCAGGAAATTGTGAAGCCGTCCGCGGTACGAGTTGAACCGCCGTGTCCTTACTTCGGTTTGTGCGGCGGCTGCGACTTTCAACAACTGACTTACGAAGCACAACTCAACGCCAAAGTTGAGATTATCCGCGACTGTCTTCGTCGCCTCGCCGGCATTGATGTCACGGGTGAAATTCCCATGCATGCTTCACCCGATGAGTGGCATTACCGGGCTCGCGCGATGTGGCAACTCGATCCGGTCAGAGGTTACCTCGGGTATTTTGCCCGAGGCTCACGTGATGTGTGCGACGTGGAGTATTGCGCGGTGCTCGCGCCGGAGCTGGAAGACACTTTCGAAAAGCTACGAAAGAAACTGCGGGCGCAAGGTGCTCCGCGCGAATTAAGAAACATCGAAGCGGTTGTCGGCGATGAGCGCGTATCCACCTCTCTTCAACCAACAGAAGTGAGCCGCATCATTGGCAACGAAAGATATCATTTCAGTGCGCAGGCCTTTTTTCAAATCAACCATGCTCTGCTACCCGCTTTGACCGCCGAAGCGATCGGAGAAGAAAAAGGAAAGATAGCAATTGACCTCTACTGCGGTGTCGGTTTGTTTACACTTCCGTTGGCGCGGCGGTTTCAAGAGGTCGTTGCTGTTGAGACCAACGAGCGCGCCGCCCACTTTGCGCGACGCAATCTGGAGTTCGCAGAGTTGAAGAATGCCGAAGTCGTGACTTTAGACGTCGGCGAGTGGCTGAAGTATTACCGATCGTTTGAACCGCTCGACCTGCTGCTATTGGACCCGCCTCGAGCCGGCGTGGAAAACAGGGTTATCGAGGGCATTCTCTCGGTTCGTCCGCAGCAGATTGTTTACGTTTCCTGCGATCCGGCGACGCTGGCGCGCGATCTCAAAAAACTCATCGCCGGCGGATATTCCTTCCACTCTGTTGTGGCATTTGATATGTTCCCGCAGACTCATCACGTCGAGACTGTTGTTCGTCTCCTCGTTACGTAACAACCGCTTCAGTTGGACAAAGGGTAGGTTCGACAAACTGAATGTGTCGAACATACCGCCGCTACCTCAACCCGACCCTCGCACGAAAGGAGAAACATGAAACGCCTCATCACCATCACCCTCGGAACGTTCGTGCTTCTGTTTGCCGCTGCTTCAGTTGCTGACAGCCAGACGTTCTCACGCATCGCAGCGTGGAACCAGCAGGGCGTGGACTTTCCAAATGACAACGAACCGCCGGTAGCCGTACATAAACCTGCGCAGTTGCGCGCGGCTATCGCTGCTATCAATGCCGACGTGATTGCTTTGTCAGAAGTGAACTCGCGCGCCGATATGGACCAAATCGTAGCCACGCCATTTGCCAATGGCTTTCGCTACAAAGTGAACATGGACAACAACCAGCCGGTGCCGCAGAAGATTGTGGTTTTGTTCAAAGACCGGCCCGACATCTCAGTTACGAATCGTCGGTCGATACCGGGTTCCGACGACAATCAACCAGACCGTCACCGGAAGGCCTACGCGTTTGACGTGAAGGTTAGAAACTTCGACTTCCTTTTGATAGCGGTACATCTGAAGTCGGGTCGGGAAAACCCCGACCGCAATATTCGCAGTCGTCAGGCGTCAGCGATCGCCGCGTTCATCAAACATGAAGTGGAGACGAAACCGGAGAAGGACGTGCTGGTCATGGGCGACTACAACATGGTGCACGATGAAGATGCCATTAACTTCAATGAGCTCAGTCCCGGGCCATCGAACAATGAGCTCCTGCGCTACATCTCCAACGAGATCCCGGGCCATCCGCCTTCCCACATTCAAAGGTGCACCAACCAAACAGTATTTGAAGGAAACCCGCTCGATGGGTTCGCTATCTCCGCGGTACAGACGCAGGAATTTACCGGCTTCGTACGCGTGCTGCCGCTGCACACGACTCTGGCGCCGCCAAACAGAGGTTGTAGGAACTATAAGCGGCGCGTGTCGGATCATCTGCCGCTGGTCGCGCGCTTTCGCGTGTCCGGCCCGGATGATGATTGAAACTACTGATAGACGATAGCGATCGTCGAGCGCGTGGAATTGTGATGCGTGCAAACTAGACTGCAACAGCAAGCGTTTCTTTATCCTCTCGCTCAGTTAGGTGCCGCCTTCGCAGGTGGCGTGCTGGCAGGACGTT
>JALZOO010000076.1 GCA_030913905.1 Acidobacteriota bacterium | reverse complement strand
TTCGCCCCCGGCGCCGAGCATTGGCGATAGTGAAGTTTGATGTCTTCGTTTGGAAGGGGCAGTCCATCACCTCTTACTTAAAAAGGCGGCTGGACCAGCGGCAACAATCAGGAAGAGGCAGCTTCGCTAGCTTCCGGGGCGGGAGTTTCGTCGTGATGCTCGGTGGTGTAAAGGCGAAGGATGTCCTGTCCCTGTCGCGATCTTGGGTCGATGGTCCGGATGTGTTTGCGGCCCTGCATTTCCCAGATTGCGGTTACTACTCCGTCCTTCTCAACGGCGTGGTACGAGATGTCTTCGGTGCTGGTCGCGGCTTCGGCCGGTGTGTCGGTCGCGGCTTCAGCCGGCACTGTTTCATTGTCAGGCATTGGTAACGCTCCTCAGATTGTCTTTTTGGGGTGACGAATTGTTGCACACCATCCGAGCAAGTGTCTACCGACGATCGGGCAGTTAGCCCGCGAGGACTACTAGGAGTGCACAATCAAATTCAGAGCGGCAGCGACTGCGTTTCGCGGAACTACGACACCCCATCCTTGTCTCTCGACTTCCACACCGCTGACGCGTTCCGCCGTATCGATCAAGACTCGCTTCACCTGCTGCGGCGTCAGATTTGGATTCGCTTCAAGCATGCACGCCACAATAGACGCAACGATTGGCGAGGCGAATGAAGTTCCATCAACATACTTGTAATGTTCGTTGATTACGTTTCCTTCGCGCCGCTTGATCGTAATTAACTGACGTAACAAAGGGACCGGCAAATCCCGCGCTTGATCGAAATCTTTATCGACGCCTGCGTGCGCCTGGATGATTTCACTTAGCTCATCGTCGGATGCCTGATCGAGTTTCGAGCAAAGCTCAGCCTGATCGGCAGTCGGCGTGGACGGAAGAATCGGAGCGGCCACCCAAATGCCGGGCGCGATGATCTCAGGCTTTTGTAAGCCGTCGATCGTAGGACCGTACGACGAGCGATACATTCCGCGCCTCGCTCGATCGAGAGAGTTTTGATCGTCAAGTCCGCCGACAGAAATTGCAGATGGCGAGTTGGCCGGCGGCAGCACTGGATGACCGGGCGCCATGCCGGCGTTTCCCACAGCGCAAACCACAACCAAACCTTCGCTGACGGCGCGTTCCACTGTTTTGCACAGTGAACTTTCAAGGTATGACTGTTCCCTGTCACCGCCTGCGGAAATGTTGACAACACGAATGCTGTATTTTTCTCGGTTCTCCAACACCCACTCAAGTCCAAGTTGGATATGCTCATCCGGAATTCGTCCGGTGCGACCAATCTTTACCAGCACGAGTTTCGCGTCGGGAGCGATGCCGCGATAGAACCCTTTGGACGAATGACCGTTTCCGGCGGCCACAACGGAGGTCATCATTCCATGCCAACTGGCGACGTCGGTCGTCTCAAGTGATGTGCGATCGTCCTCGGCGTCAAAGATGCTGTGGTATGCAACGATGCGATTTTCTGGTTGGGTCAAATCGTCGTGCGCATAAAAACCGGAATCGAGAAAAGCGATCGCAACCCCGCGCCCGGTGAAACGATCGTCAGCATTCATCCGCAGTGGTGTAGGTAGAACGTGGTCCGTTTGTTCAAAGATCGCCTGATGAGAAACAATTTGCGCCTTGGCCCGGCTGAAGAGCTCCACGCAATTTGGGCACACGCGTGCCAATTCCGCAGCGGTCTCGGCGCTACTTTGAAGAAGGGTCGCGAGGTCATCGGGAAGGGCAGCCAACGCGAGTAGCTGTTCATTCAGTCGACCACAAAGATGACACCCTGGATTTATTTCAGGCTGCTGCTCAGTTGAATCAGATGAAACTAATGATTGCGGCATGCAGGCAGTTTACTTGATTCTGCGGTGATTTCAACGAGTGTGCGCAACACCAAATACTCGGAAACCGCCGGCTGCGATCGTCCATGGTGTTCAGTTGTGCCGCAGTCGTTCCGCGTGTAAGGTATTGCCGTCAACAACCACAATTGAACCTGACATTCTTTCGCATTATGGCTGACCAACAGACAAGCGTTGCCGACCTTTTTCGCCGCGCGCAAGCAATCCGGCGAGACCGGCCGCAAGTGTCGTACAAAGAGATTAAGGATGCGCTGCTAAAGGAATTTACCGGGAAACCATTTCCGTCGCTTCATAACCTGACTATTCCCGAGCAGGATGC
>JALZOO010000055.1 GCA_030913905.1 Acidobacteriota bacterium | reverse complement strand
CCGCAAACATGCGCGACCATGTGCATCAGCAAAGCATATGAGCTGATATTAAACGGCACCCCGAGAAAGGCGTCGGCCGAGCGCTGGTAAAGCTGGCAATGCAGTATGCGACTGTTTTCAACTTTGAATTGAAACAGCGTGTGACAGGGAGGTAAGTCAACGTTGTCAGCCTGACGTGGATCCCAACCCGTCACAATCAGGCGTCGAGAGTTTGGATTGCGCTCGATTTCCTGAATCAGCCTGGCGATCTGGTCCACTCCATTCCGCTTCGGATAATCACCACCAAACGAACGCCACAAGTAACCATAAACAGGGCCGAGATCGCCGGCTTCGCGGCGGAAACGACTCGTGTGTTCTTCGTCAGCCCACTCGGCCCAGATGTCAACGCCCCTGGCGCGCAGGTTCGCTTCATTCGTATCGCCGGAGAGAAACCAGAAGAGCTCCTCAGCCACCCAGCGAAACGGAACCTTCTTGGTGGTAACGATGGGAAAACCCTGCCTTAGATCGAAACGCGTTTGATGACCGAAGTGGGAAATTGTTCCGACACCGGTGCGGTCTTGATGTTCCTTGCCATTTCTCAGAATTGATCTCAGAAGATCGTGATATTGTTTCATGGAAAAACTTCGACAGGATTCACAGGATTTACAAGAACAGAAGGTGGAGTATAACTTCGCACTAGCTCATTAAGTAAGCATGAAACAATACAATCTTTGTTTTCTTGGCTTCGGAAACGTCGGTCGTGCGCTTGCGCGGCTGCTAACCCACAAGTCCACAGAGCTGCGCGAGCTTTACGGTATCGATTGGCGAGTGACGGGCGTTGCTAGTCGCAGAATCGGCTGGTTGGCGAACAGAGACGGTTTTGATATAGCGCGTTTGCTGTCTAACCCCTCGGAAGACGGTTCAGCCAAAGGGAACAACATAGGTGAATGGCTTCAAGCGGCGAAGCCTGACGTTGTGTTTGAAACAACCTCACTCAATCCCGAAACAGGCCAACCAGCACTCGACTATCTGCGTGCGGTGCTGCAGTTTGGTGCTCACGCGATCACCGCGAATAAGGGTGCGCTCGTCTATGGTTACGATGAATTGAACACATTGGCTAGCGCCAAGGGGAAGCGCTTTCTGTTCGAGTCGGCAGTGCTGGACAGCGCGCCGGTGTTCTCTCTATTCCGCGAGACGTTGCCTGCGGTGAAGTTGCGAGGCGTCAGCGGCGTTTTCAACTCAACTACTAACGTGATCATTGAAACGATGGAAGCCGGGCGCTCGTTTGAAGAAGGAGTGAAAATGGCGCAGGAGCTGGGCGTTGCGGAAACGGATCCCAGTCATGACATCGATGGGTGGGACTCGACTGTGAAGATTTGCGCCCTGGCAAACGTGCTGATGGAAATTCCGTTGCACCCGGTCGAGGTAAGCAGAGAAGGAATTCGAGAGCTAAGTCCGAGTCGAGTCCAGGCGGCACGCGCGGACGGAAAGCCTTTCAAGCTGATGGCGCGAGTAAAACAAACCGAGAGCGGAAAGCTGTCTGCGACCGTCCGGCCCGAACAGATCGGTGCAAACGATCCACTGGCAAACGTCCGAGGAACATCACTGGCGATTCATTTTGAGTTGGACATGATGCCGGGCTTAACCATCACATCTCACCGCCCAAATCTGCAAAGCACCGCTTACGGGCTGCTGGCCGACTTTATTAACGCGGTTCGATAAGGCATGTCCAATGTCCAACGTCCAAAGTCCAATGTCAAAAACCACAAGGTTTAAATGTCTCTGGGGTCAGGAAGGGTGGTTTACCCCCGCCTAAGATTGAGTAGCTGTCGAATTTCCCATGGCCAGTGCTGTTCAAATGAGTAGAGTAAGGGCTGATACAGCGGGGGCAAGCCCACCTTCCTGACCCTGAGACTTTCCAACTTGTTCCAAAAGAATCGGCATCGAAGGGCTACTTAGATTAAGCAGCGGTCTCTGAGACGCCTTCAATCAGACGATCAATCTCTTCGGAGGTCGTATAGCATGCGCAACCCGTGCGTACCAATCCTTCTTCGCCAAGTCCAAGCCGCTCCGTAACCGACGCTGCATAGAAGTCGCCGTGG
>JALZOO010000009.1 GCA_030913905.1 Acidobacteriota bacterium | reverse complement strand
TGCCAAGAGAGTAGCCGGAGGTCGGAGCGATAGCGCAGACCTCCGGACCATGGGCGGTGCATGACCTGCACCCCGAAGGGGTGCCAGAAATAGGGAATTCTGGCATCCCTCCGGGATGCCACGTTTTTGAGATCACTTGTCCCGGTGGTCTGCGACCACCGGCTACTTTCTTCACAGCCCTACGGGCTGACTAAATGTCTATGTAATTCGTGGATCGGTTTGCCGCTTGGTTGAGTTGTCCCAACCGCTAACGCAGTTGCGGCATTACGGTTTGAGAGGGGGATCGTCGGCAGTTGCAGGTTGATCCGGATTGACGTGAACCTGGGTGTTAGTTGAGTCGATGTAGAAGTGCTTGGCCGGCGCTTCTATCGAGGCGCCAGGGTCAGCGTTACAGCTAAAGGTCTTTTCTCCGACATTCATTGTTAGCACATAACCCTGCACTTCAGGCGCATCGGAATTGAAGCGCGCGTCGAGGAATCCATCTTCGGAGAGTTGTTTGAACGTTCCATAGTCCCCATCGTGACTCATCGCATAACTTCTTTGGGCGCCGGCAGTGGTTTGCAGCGCACCAATCACAGCAGTCACATTCGCGCCCGCACGAGTTTTTTGCAGACCGGTGGTGTAGCTCTGGCAACCAAACATTCCCAGGCTGGCGAGCCCAACCGCGGTGACCAGGACCACGACCGTGATAATTCGGCTCATGCGATGTTCGCTTCTGATTTCCATTCGAGAGTCTCCAGTTGGTCAAGCTCGACTCGAACCTTCGAGCTGATAGAGATGTTGCGCGGACGATATTCTCTCAGTCCGGTTGAGTCAATAAGTTTTTTGCCCACTAGTGAGGTTCAGTCAGCGCGATCTTCACGCCGCTCCTTAACCGGCAGATACCAGATCGCCAACGTTGTCAGGCAGCCGCATACAAACGTTCCTATCCAAACGGCATTTGATCCAAAGTTTTCCAGCACCTCAGTTCCCAGCCATGGGCCAATGGCCAGCGCCACACTAAACCCCATCGTGTAGAGTCCCATGTACGCGCCCGCCTGCGCTCGCGGTGCGATGTCTGAAACGAAGGCGGCGCTCGCAGGCAAAATTATCATTTCGCCAAAGGTCCAGAGCACGATAGTAAGCGCTACCCCCAGGACTCCATTGACGAGCACCAAAGCACCAAAACCGGCGCCGACAAGGAAAGCGCCCAGCGCGAGTGAGTAACGATGTGGCCAATCAGCCATGGCGTTGTTTAATGGCACCTCGACCAGAATGATGATGACCGTGTTAATGGCCAGCAGCGCGCCAAAGCCGGCTTCTGTGAAATGCAGATCGCGCACGAGAAACAAAGGCATCGCCGCCAGCGACTGAAAGAAAACCAATTCAATCGGCAGCATGGCGATAAGAAAATAAATGAAACGGCGGTCCTTTAAAACGTCGAGGTATCGCAGCGCTTGCGATGTTTCGTCAACGCTGGACGCGTTTGGAACTGACTCATTCGTGCTGTGCTGGCGCCAGGGCAGAACCAGCAAGAGCAGTCCGGCGAGCACCGATGTCGCTCCGTCAACATAAAACAGCAACTTGAAGGAACGCATTGCCAGAAAGCCGCCAATGACCGGCCCGATACTCATACCGAGGTTAATTGCCAGTCGGGTTAGTGCAAACGCACCCTTTCTTCTTTCTGGACCCGCAAGGTCGCCAATCATCGCCATGCTGGGCGGACGGAACGCCTCGGCCGCAACGGCCCAAAGCCCACTCAATGCGAAGATGGCGCCGGCAGAATTAGCTAAAGGGAAGAGAAAGAGGATAGCGCCGCTTAGAATCAACGACACCTTCATGATCCGCAGGCTGCCAAACCGATCGGATAAACGTCCGGCAAGCGGCGCGATCACTATTGCGCTAATACCGTAAACGGTAAGGGCGAGGCCCGCTGTTCCCGGGGACATACGACGGTTGACTGTGAGGTAGAGCGTAAGAAACGGCAGGACCATGGAGCCTGCGCGATTAACCAGAATCGCCAGACAAACAAACCACACCTCACGCGGCAAGGACCCCAATCCGCGCCAGGGATTCACCGTATGCTGCCTCCATGACCGATGATTTCGGCCCGACGAAAGCAAGTGTGATCGTGGTCGTTAACCATGCCGACGGCTTGCATAAACGAGTAGCAGATTGTGGAACCAACAAACTTAAAGCCACGTTTGCGCAGGTCCTTACTCATCGCATCTGATTCCTCGGATACTGCCAGGACTGGCGAGCCGCGTTTTCGGTTCTTTGGAATCCCGCCGACAAATCGCCAGACGTAAGCATCGAAACTGCCAAACTCGTCGCGGACGGTTTGAAACGCCTTGGCGTTCTGAATTGCTGAATTAATCTTCAGGCGATTACGAATGATGCCGGCATTATTCATTAGCTCGGCAACTCTGTTCGAGTCGTAGTTCGCAATCTTCTTCGGATCGAATCCACTGAACGCTGTTCGGTAACCGTCGCGTTTCCTCAAAATGGTTTCCCAGCTCAGACCGGCCTGCGCGCCTTCCAGCAGTATGAATTCAAAAAGTTTTCGATCGTCGTGAACGGGCACACCCCATTCCCGATCGTGGTAAGCAACAGACAAGTCTGTCCTTGCCCAGGCGCAACGATTAGACATGCAAACATTTTATCAGCTTTGAAGTGAGGCTTCGCCGCATTGTGGGTCGAGGAATACAGAACCGGCAGCGGACCGGGTCATGGATTAAACGTGGTTCGAGGAATAGGTCGAGGAATACAGAACCGGGAAGCGGTAGCGACCGGGTAAGTGTCAACCAAACGGCCCGCAGCGATCGGTATGCCAATGTTACCTAAAATGGTCGCACGTTCGTGAGCGCGACAAAAATCCAGTTGAATCTATGACCCGGTCGCTACCGCTCCCGGTTCTGTTTTTGTTGCCCCACGAGATTGAATGCATTGCTGTGGCGTGCACTGACTGTGCGCGATGTGAATACGGTCAGCCCTTCCCGAGCCGGCCCGCCAAACTTGCCACCACTGTCACAAGTTCGTTGGCCTCTACTGGTTTGGCGATGTGGGTGCTGTAGCCGGCGAGGATTGCTCGCATTCGATCCTGTACGCGCGCATATGCGGTGAGCGCGACGGCGGGAATTCGCCGGTCGTTTCCCTGTTCCTGTTTTCGCACTTCACGAATCAAATCGTAGCCGTCGGTTATGGGCATTCCTATGTCGCTAATCAGCAGATCAAATTCCGACTGCCCGAGCGCCTTGAGCGCGTCCTCCGCGTTGTTGACGGCCGTCACGTTAGCCCCGTGTTGCGCCAGCTCGACGCTAATCAAATCGAGAGCATCAGTTTCATCGTCCACCAGCAAAATCTTTAACCCGTCGAGGTTTGGCCGTTCGGACTGATTCTCTCTGAAACCCGACGCGGCCGTGGCCAACGTCTCGCCAGGTAATTCGCCGCTTGGCAATGGCAGTCGAACTGTAAAGACGGCCCCACCCTCCTCGCCATTCTCAGCGGCGATCGTTCCGCCGTGCAGTTCCACCAGATGGCGCACAATCGCCAGCCCAAGTCCCAGCCCACCATGCGTTCGTGTGGTGGATCCATCAGCCTGGCGGAACCTCTCGAAGACGTGTGGCAGGAAATCGGCATCGACTCCCGGACCACTATCCTTGACGCGGACGTGGACGTGCGTTGCGGTTTGATTGACTGAAATCTCCACTTTGCCGCCCGCCGGCGTAAACTTTGCTGCGTTCGAGAGCACATTCCAAATCACCTGTTGCAGACGATCGGCGTCGCCGGAGATCCTTCTCAAACCCGCATCGATAATCGTGTCGATCTTGATATCTTTTGCTTCCATCGCCGGACGCACTGCATCAAGAGCAGCATCTACTACGGCGACGAGATCCACGGGTCCACGATTCAACTGGAGCTTCCCGGTAATGACTCTGGAAACGTCGAGAATGTCTTCGATAATTTGTTTCTGCGCCCAGGCGTTTCTTTCGATCACCTCGAGTGCATGTTTTGAGCTTTCGCGATCGAGTCGGCCTGAGTTCAACATTCGCGACCACCCGATGACGGCGTTCAGTGGCGTCCGCAGCTCATGGGAAAGCGTAGCGAGGAATTCGTCTTTCAACCGGTTGGCTTGTTCGGCGTCAGCGCGTGCGGCTCGTTCTCGCTCAAACAATTCCGCGCTCTCTTCTTCAGCCTTCTTTCGTTCTATGAACTGTCCGATTTGACCGCCGATGCCGGCAACCAGTTTCAGCAATTCCTCTTGAGGTTCCCTAATTTCAGGACTGAAGAACTCAATAACTCCCGCAACCTCACCGCCTAAAAGAATCGGAAAACCAAACGCGCCATGCAGCCCTTCCCGTGATGCGACAGCGGCTCGCGGAAAGTTATGGTCGGCGATGACGTTGTAAATCCATTCGGGCTTCTTGCTACCCCAGATGCGACCGGGCAGGCCTACATGCTTCTCCAGCTCCAGCCTCTCTGTCAGACCATCGAACTCGGGGGTTGTCATCGTTCCGGCGTGACAAATGTCGACGTTGCGCAAGACCTGCGCCTGCCGGTCAACCATCCATAGAGCGCCAACTTCCCAGTCAAGGCTCTCACACGCAGCTTGTAAAATGTTTCGCGCGCGATCCAAAAAATGGCCAGACTCGGCAAGTATCTGTGTCACTGCATATTGAAGTGCCAGCCGGCTTTCAGTTTGTTTTCGCTCAGTGATGTCTCGGGTGAAGCAGCGAGTGTGAATAAATTTTCCACCTTCGAGATGGGCGCTGGAGTTGATCCGGACAAGTTTTATCGAACCGTCTTTACAACGGAGGCGGGCCTCATAATCCTGGAGCACATCGCCCCCCGCCAGCCGACTGAGGATCTCCTCACACACATTTTGATCCGCATGAAACTCAGCAATGTTGTGTCCTTCGTATTCTTTGCGAGTGTAACCAAGCATGTCGAGTTCCGCTTCATTAACGCGAAGCAAGGTGCCGTCAGGTCCGACCAGATGCAACGCGAAGGCGGCGTTTTCAAAAAAATCAGTCAGCTGCGCTTCATTGCGTTTCAGCGATTCTTCCGTTTGCTTTCGCTCGCTGATGTCGCGCTTGATACCCACGTAACAGACAGGATCACCCGCCGCATTGCGCATCGCGAATGCGGAGAGCTCTATGTGACGCGTCTCGCCTGCTTTAGTTTGGCTAACCATCTCGCCGCGGTATTCACCCTTCTCCATCAGCTCACGAGCCAGCTCGCTGAAGACCGCTTCACCCATATGTATCGCCGGAGTTTGGCCCAGCAACTCTGCATCGCTATAGCCGAGCAGTTGCGCGTGGGCGGAGTTTTGTTTCAGATAGAACCCCTGTGGGTCGATGATCGCAATAGCCTCTCTTGAATGGCTGAAGATGGCCTGATACAGATCGGAGGGGAGCTCTCCATTTTCAGGAAAACTCAGTTGGGTCTTCTGGCTGAGTACTTTGCTGGACATAGCTCAGGCCTGGGCGAAGGGCAAATCTAAAGGGGACCGGGGAGACGCGATAATAGCATCATCGACAAGCAGGGCTAAATCCTTCAGACCACTCAACACAGCCCCTGGCAAATACGGAACCGGGAGCGGTAGCGACCGGGTCACCACTCAACTTGGAAAATAATCGCTCGTATTTGTTGTCCGCCGGCGTCTAAAACCGTAAATCGAGAAGCTGTGAAAGCGGTAAATCGTGAATTGCAAATGGTAAATGGTTGCGCGTGACCCGCGGCTCCGCCGCATTCCTTGCGGAAAGGCTCTGCCTTTCCG
>JALZOO010000638.1 GCA_030913905.1 Acidobacteriota bacterium | reverse complement strand
TACCAAGCGGCAAGCTAAAGCTTGAACTCTGAACTGCTTGCCTTCTCTTCCTCGTTGAACCGTCCGATGTCTCGCCGGTATTGCATGCCGTTCCAACTGACTTTAGCGACAGTGTCATAGCAGCGCTTCAAAGCTTCATCCAGACTCTGCGCGGCTGAGGTCACGCCAAGGACGCGCCCGCCCGCAGTCAGAAACTCATCAGCTTCACCGCGTGAGGTGCCGGCATGAAAAATCTGCAAATCGGCTGACGCAACAACAGCGTCCAAACCGTCTATTGTGTTCCCGGTTTCATATGCGACGGGATAGCCGCCACTTGCTAACACCACACACGCCGACGATCGATCACTCCATTCAACGTTCACGTCGCGAAGATTTCCATCAATGATCGTTTGGAATATCTGGAGCAGGTCTGTTTCCAGTCTCACCAGAATCGCCTGCGTTTCCGGATCACCGAAACGCACGTTGTACTCGAGCACTTTCGGACCGTCAGCCGTCAGCATCAAGCCTATAAAGAGAATTCCGCGGAAGGGAAAGCCTTCCTCGATCGCGCCCTGCAAGGTAGGTTCGACAATCTCACGGACGATGCGTTCAAGTGTTTCGCTGTCGATGATGGACGGGTCGGTTATCGCTCCCATCCCTCCCGTGTTCGGGCCAGTATCGTTTTCTCCCACACGCTTGTGATCTCGCGCCGGCGGCATCAGCTCATAATCCCGGCCGGCGGCAAACAATAGGATGGACACTTCTTTTCCGCTGAGTGCTTCCTCGATCAAGAGTTGCCGGGAAGCTTCAGGGCTCACCAAACTGCCGGTCGTGAGTTCATTGATCGCTCTTTCACCTTCAGCGCGAGAAGCCGCGACAACCACACCCTTCCCCGCTGCCAGTCCATCGGCCTTCAGGACAACGGGCGCGTCCGCTGCGCCAAACTTGCCGCTGCGGAGAATCTCCAGTGCTTCAGTCGCTGAACCAGCGATGTGATATTCGGCTGTAGGTATTGCGTGGCGGCGCATGAAATCTTTCGCGAAAGCCTTGCTCGCCTCCAGGCGTGAGGCGGCACGGCTTGGTCCCATGATTCTCAATCCCGCGCGCTCAAATTCATCAACGATGCCTTCGGCTAAGGGAGCTTCAGGTCCGACAACTATCAGGTCGATCGCGTGCGAACGGGCGAACTCAATCAGCGCAGGGTGGTCGGTCAATTGAATCGGGACACACTCTGCGAGCTGCGAAATTCCGCCGTTTCCAGGCGCACAATAAAGATCCAGAGGGACAGGCGAAGTTCGTTGTAGCGCCCAAAGGATCGCATGTTCGCGCCCTCCTGAACCGAGAACCAGTACCTTCATGCTTGCTCAATTCTCCCCGTAGGTTTGCATCTTCATAGCGGCCCCAGAATAAGCCCGTTTTTACCTTGACACAATTTCGCCATAGTTATACTTTGCCTGCATCCGCTCCGCCTGTTCGAGGGCAGCTCAAGCTTACCCGACCTCGCCAGTAACCCAGCGGCGCCTGATTGAACAACGGCAGAACCGCTTCCGAGTGGCCCCGCCAAATAGCCTTACTTCGACCCCGGGAGATCAATCCATGTCACAAAGGGAAGAGACTCTTGAGCTGCAAGCGAATCCACAAACCGAACATCAGGACCGTTCCATTCAATGTGTGGATTGCGGCGAGAATTTCATTTGGACGGCGGGTGAACAAGCCTTTTTCCACGACAAGGGTCTGAAAAACGAGCCCAAACGCTGCAAGCCCTGCAAACAAGCTAAGAATGAACGGTTGGCCGCGATTACTGCGGCTCAAACCTCCGGCACCCGGCAGCGGATTGAAGTCTCAGTTCAATGCGCTCAATGCGGACAGCAAACGACGGTTCCCTTCTACCCGTCTCAAGGTCGTCCCGTTTACTGCCGCTCATGTTTCCTTGCGGGCAACACACCTAGAGCAAGCAACCCCGCCAACGCCTAGCCACCGACGCAACTCGGGCCTCATACTATTTTTCCAAATGGTAAGGCACGCTGGTCACAATAACGCCCTTCTTAAACAGCAGCGCCCCCTTAAGCATCAGCGAACTCTGATTGTGCAGTAGATGTTGCCACCACTTCGCCGGGACAAATTCCGGCAGCACTACGGTGACCATGTCATTGCCGTTCTTTCGCTCGAGTCGAGCGATATAACGCAGCAACGGTCTCGTAAGTTCGCGGTAGGGTGAAGGAAGCACCACTAGTCTCACTCCGGCCCCCCAACGCTCCCACTTCTCACGTAATTTAGCCGTAGCCTCTTCGTCGAAGTCCACGTAGACCGCCTGCACATGATGCGGAGCAATAGACTTGGCATATTGTAGCGCACCCACAACGCCGCGGTGGATGCCTGAGATCGGCACGATCACCGTGTGCTTAATCGGACGGAGCTCTCCGATTCCCTCTGTGGACAGTTGTTTCGCCACTCCTACATAGTGTCTGTGAATGGCGCGAAACATAAACACGAGTAGCGGGATGACCACGACAACTATCCAGGCACCGTGTATGAACTTGGTTGCGATGAAGACACACAACACAATGAAAGTAGCTACAGCACCGACGGCATTGATAGCGATGGACTTTTTCCAGTGAGAGCTGTCAGTCACCTCATCCGTAACGAAAGTCGATCCACGTTCCTCAGAGGCCTCCAATTCTGCATCGGGCAGCGGCTCTCTATCGACGGTACTTTGCGTGAAGTGGATGTCATCCTCGGGCCGTCTGCGCGGCTTCGTCTTATTCTTTGGCGACTGCGCACGCACTTTGAGCCAATGCCGAACCATTCCCGACTGGGAAAGCGTGAAGGACAGGAAAACGCCCACAGCATAGAGCGGTATTAGACGGCTCGTGTCTCCGCCAAAGGCGATCACGAGAATGCTGGCAAAGATTGCCAAAATCACGATTCCATTTGAGAAGACCAGCTTGTCTCCGCGTGTGGCAAACTGGCGCGGCAAGAAACGGTCACGAGCCAGTAGACTTCCGAGCCGCGGGAAATCGGCAAACGAGGTGTTAGCAGCCAGTACCAGGATCAACGCTGTCGCGATCTGAACGACGTAATAAAACCAGCTCATTGGCCCGGTGAACATGATTCGGGCGAATTGCGAGATAACGGTCTCACTCGCGTGTGGATGAACTCCATAGAGGTAAGCCAATACGCTTGTGCCAAGGAACATGACGGTCAGCAGTGCTGCCATTATGACAAGCGTTGTGGCAGCGTTCTTCGCCTCTGGTTTTTTGAAGGCCGGAACCCCGTTAGAAATAGCTTCGATACCTGTGAGTGCTGCGCAACCATTTGAAAAAGCTCCAAGTATCAAAAAGAGTGTCAAAGGCTGCAGCGTGTACCCCTCAGCCGTCTTGATCTCTTCTGGGGCGGGTGCGGGTGCGACCCCGCCAAAGCTGTAGTAGATGTAAAGCCCATAACCAATCATGAAGAGAAAGCTGATGAGGAAGGCGTAAGTTGGCGCCGCGAAGAGCGCGCCGGATTCGCGCACGCCGCGCAGGTTGGCCACGGCAATAAAGGCGATGAAAAGCAGACAAAGAAAAACCTTGTGGTCGTCTAACCAAGCGTAGCGAGTTCCCTGCACCATTGAAGTGATAGCCGCGACTCCGGCGGCAATCGAAACCGCCACGGTCAGCACGTAGTCAACCAGCAGTGATGCGCCTGCGACCAGTCCCGGATTAGTTCCCAGGTTTTCTTTGGCCACAATGTAAGCGCCCCCGCCGGACGGATAGGCATGAATGGTTTGCCGGTAGCTGATTGCCACAATGACGAGGAGCACGCCGATACCGATCGAAATTGGAACGACGTACTTAAACGCGCCCGCCTGGCCGTAAACCGCGGCAACCGCCAACACGAGTAGGATTTCTTCCGTGGCATAGGCCGTGGAGGAGAGAGCGTCGGAGGAAAAAACTGCCAGCGCAGTTTTCTTCGTGAGACGCTCGTGAGAAGCCTGTTCGGTTCGAAGCGCCCTGCCGATGATGAAACGTTTGAGTTCTGCTGCCATATGCTTGTTCCTTAAGGATTGACGCCGTTCGATCCAGTAGCCATCACTTCACTAATTGCTCGCTCTCGGCGATCAATGCATTTCTCCGATTCAATTAAAGTTGTAGCCAACCTCCAGGAGAAAAAAGTGGTTGCCGCGAGAAAGGTTTTGATTGCCGATTGAATAACCGGCATATCCTGTGACTCTTGAAGCTGGCTTGAAGATAAGCCCTGGTGTGAAATATCCCGCGCTATGTTTGCCTGTGAACCAATCGGCACCAAAAGTCAGCTTCTTATCCAATGGTTGCTCGAAGCCAACTTGACCTCCGGCGCGATTCGCCGGCGCGACTATATGCCGGGTGAAGTGGTAGCCACCTATAGTCACGCGCGTGCGGCTCTCAAATGTCTTGCTGAGTTCTACGTAGAAATAGTTACCTATCTTGTAACCAGGGTTTCGGATCGGAATGAACAGATTGTCACCGACGACCAATGCAAGACCATTACCTTTTCCTTGGTAAGGTCTCCACTTTGCAGTTGGAACTAAGGTGGTGGTGTCTAAGCCTGGTTGAACATTCCCGGTGAGGTTCAGCCCGACTTCAACGTTCCGACCTACACCAATGACCACACGGGGAATAAGAGATGAGAATCTGCCCACAGTTTCAGATGCAATTGGCTTGAAGCTAACATCGAGCTGAGCGTAGACCTTGCCCCGCTCAAGGACGTCCGTGGTGGGAACGCTAAAGATGGTCTGCTGGGATCTGGCCTCAATAGGACCGATCAGAATGACACCCAGAAAGATCGCAGCCGTGAAAATCTGCGCTAACGAAACGTTGCCATCTTCCCCGCGAGATGTTTCTTCGGGCTGGTTCTTCGGCTTGCGTTCCATCCAATCCATGCAATAGCCAGCAAGGATCAGCAACGGAATCGTCAGTATCAAAAGGCCTGTTCCAACGCCACGCACCCACGGATGTACTTCCCCACCCACTATCCAAGTGAGGGCGGTTAAAACACTGCCCACAATCCCGGCAGCAATTCCGCCTGCGAAGCAACAAAGCGCAGCGGTTGCTGCCCAAGACCAGGGCGTGAGTTTTGTGGTTTCTTTGCCCATACAAAGAAGCTACGCCTGGCTTCATAAGGATGGAGTAAGGGGTTCATAAAAAGTTTGTAAAGATTTTGGGGAGCAGAAGTCAGAGGTCAGAAGTCAGATGTCAGATGTCAGGAGCCAGAAGACAGGAGCCAGGAGTAAGCAACACGAAGTTGCCACTTGACACTAGTGGAGATAAACAAACCAGATCTCTGTCTTCTGTCTTCTGTCTTCTGCTTTCCGCTATTCGCCCGGTTGGAACCGGTAACCGATCCATGGCTCCGTAAGGATGTATCTGGGGTTGGCAGGGTCTGCTTCGATCTTTTTTCGGAGCTGTCCGATGAAGACGCGCAAATACTCATTCTGCTCTGTATAGTCGCCGCCCCACACGGCGCCTAGCAGGGAATGATGTGTGAGGACCTTTCCGGCGTGACGTATTAGATACACCATGAGGTCGTATTCTTTCGGCGTCAGGTGTATGTCACGGTCTTTGATTGTCAATCTGCGTTCTGCGAGCTGAATGCGAAAGTCACCGGCCTCCAGGACGTTGCTGCTACTGTCCTCGCCGGCAGGCGCCCGGCGGAGCGTTGCGCGTATTCGCGCAAGCAGCTCATCGATTCCAAAGGGCTTTGTAACATAATCGTCGGCGCCGGCGTCGAGCGCCTCAATCTTCGTTCGCTCTTCGCCTTTGACCGAAAGAACGATAATTGGAACTTCCGAGAAAGCACGCAGCTTACGGCACAATTCCAGACCATTCAGGTTTGGCATTGAAAGATCGGTTATGACCAGATCCGGATGCCAATCGTGGAAGGTCTGCAAAGCACCTTCGCCATCCGCCGCGATGTGAACGTCGTAACCTCTGGCCGTCAGCCCACGGCTCAATACGCGGGTAATCTGGCGCTCGTCATCTACGACAAGGATGCGTTGCTTGTCAGTCATATTCAGTGCGGCAAGGCAGTAGCGACGTCGTGATTAGTTGGCACTGCTACGACCACCTTCGTGCCGCGTCCTTCCGCGCCGTCTTCTATCCAAATGCGACCGCGATGCGCTTCCACGATGCCGTGAGCAATAGCTAAACCCATCCCAGTGCCAGCGGTTTTGGCCTGAGTTGTATCGTGAGTGGCCCTAAAAAACTTCTCGAAAACGCGTTGCCGCAATTCGGGAGGTATCCCCCGGCCCTGGTCCTCGACAATCAAATGCACTTCATTATCGCTTCCCCGCTTTGCCGACAGTCGAACATGCGATCCCGCGGGCGAATATTTGACAGCATTGTCGAGCAGCACGTAAATAACCTCAGCCAGTGCAGCTTCGTCTGCGTTTACTGCGGGCAAGTCGTGCTCAAGACTCGCTTCGATGTGATGGCGATAGGTTCGCGGTTCTGCGCGCTTCATCGCTGCCGCGAATATTTCATCGATTCCGCCCCAGTGCTTCCTGAGTTGAAACTCGCCGGCTTCAATTCGCGCCAACTCCATCAGTCCCTCAATGAAGCGGTCGAGCCGGTCAGATTCTTCGTCAATCACCTCCAACATTTCCTGACGCCCGTCGTGGCCAAGGTCGCTCACACGGTCGCTGGTTGTCCTCGAGGTTTCGTCGTCAAGCAGCGTGGTCACGGACGCCTTAATGGAGGTTAACGGCGTCCGCAAATCATGAGTCACTGCATCGAGCAAGGCAGACTTCAACCGCTCGCTCTGTTTCAGCGCTTTCGCCTCACTAGCTTGCTCAAAGGTATTTTGGAGCTCGCGGTAAAGCCCTTCAGTTTCTCGTCGCGCGGCATCGGCCTCTTCCGCGCGCCGCCTGGCGTGGGCCGAGAGCTGGCCTGCGGTAATGGCGGTCACAAGAAAAACAAAAAGCGCAATCCAGTTTTCCGGCTCGGCAATGGTGAACGTGTGGAATGGAGGAAGGAAGAAAAAATTGAAGCATGCCGCAGCCAGAAGTGAGGCCAGGATCGCAGGCTTTGGTCCCCACGCTGTGGCGACAAACAGCACGATCAGCAAGAACGCCAATGCTACTGTCGTTGGATTGATGTGACCGCCGAAGACCTTGAGAACGGCAGTGGCGACCGCGATAACGACTAAGGCAACAACGTATCCAAGGAACCGTTTACGAGCCAATGCTTTCCACACAGAATAATTGTAAGCCCTTTGCAGCAATTCGTCGCGACGGGCCGCCGCCAGACACCTCAGCTTTCACTTATGCTATCGTTCGCCAGCTGAATATTAGGAATGGAGTCGGAACCTCAAAAGCGTCCGCGCGGCATAAGCCTGCTTAGCATTTTCTTCATGGCAGGCGCGCTAATCAGCTTAACAGCAGGTGCATCGCTACTTTTCCCCCGCAGCCTCATTGAACCGATGTGGCGCGCTAATCCTCGAGCCTACAAA
>JALZOO010000626.1 GCA_030913905.1 Acidobacteriota bacterium | reverse complement strand
TGCCAAGCAAACCCTGCAGCGTCACGATTCGGTAAGCACTAGCCGGAACTGCTGAGGCAGCGTCGAGATTGTCACGGAGGCTATTGTCGTGTGTGGCTACAATGGCATTCACGTTATAAACCTGACCCACGCCGTTCACGTAACGATTGATATCGCGCGGGGGCAGCAGCGTTTTGCCGTTGTTAGCATCAATAAAAATCTCCCAGGTTGGACCTCCCGTGGGAACGATAAACCGCCAGGCAAGGGCAAACGACTCATTCAGCTCCAACACGACGAGTTTAGAAGCTAGTTCGGAAGATGGAGCACCCACCTCAAGGAGTCGTGTGGAAGCGAGTGTGCGACTGAACCTTGGCGTGACTGACTGGAGCGCGATGTCCGGCTGATAGCCATTGTTCACGGTGACAATCTCGCCGGCGCGATCAAAATGAATGGCCACTTGCGCCCCATACACAGGAACGCCGCGGTAACGCTGCTCGAAAACAAAATGTTCACCGAGTACGCTGTTGAAAGACCGCTCCAGCACGAGATCGGTTGTGTCGCCGCTCATCTTGAATAACGGAGCGTTTCCGACCAGAAACGAGCGCGCCGACATTTCGGATGCTCCGCTTACTGGCGCGGAGACTTTACCGATGATGCTTTGTGGAGTCCCGGTTCGTTCGTTCCAGCTTACGGCGAGCGGTCCTTTGCTTCGCGCAGCCAGGGCTTCCCAATATCCGATCACGTCAGGCGATGGTTTGCCCTCCTGATGCCGCGGTCGAGCTTTCTGTGTTTGAAGGCCCGCCGGCCTCTTGTCCTGAAATTGGGAGGGCGTTACTAGACTCGATCCAAGGATCAGGCTCGCGCCCATGATAATTATTAGAACCGGTACCAGATGTTTAGTCATGATTGGCCTCGCTTTTCGAACTGAACGTGAAGTGGTGGATTTGGTGCCTGACTAACCGTCGATCGCCGCGGCAACTCTTGACTCTGACGTTCGCCTGCCTGGCACGTAAGATTCAATTGCTCTCGGGATTTGCTGGACTACCCTGGAAAATATCGCCGTGATTCTACTACCAAAGGAAAGCCTTGGCTACGACCCAGAAAGCGGAAGGAGACGCCGCGATTATGCACCTTTAAGCCAGGATCCGGGGCCGTTTCGACCGGTCGAGATCGGGCTTTTGTTTTTTAGTCGTATGTCACGCAAAATGGTCGGCGTGACAGTAATTAAGACCGCTCTGAAAGGACGCATGAGCAATCCAATCCTCTGCACTCTCCTGCTAAGCGTTTTTTTGATAGCGCCGGGTTGTGGGAAGCGCGATTCGACTGGTGGCACAACTTCAAGACCTGCTACTGCAGGTTATGAAGTCGTGAATGTATTTCCCCACGACTCCAGGGCGTATACCCAGGGACTCGTTTTTGACGATGGGAAACTGTTGGAAAGCACGGGGCAAGTGGGGAGGTCGAGTCTGCGACGCGTGCAACTAGAAACCGGCGACGTGCTGCAAAAGGTGAGCGTACCACCCCCACACTTTGCTGAGGGCATAACACTCCTCAACGGCAAGATCTATCAGCTCACGTGGCACGATCAAACAGGCTTTATTTACGATGCGTCGAGTTTCTCCAAGGTAGGAGAATTCAAGTACTACGGTGAGGGATGGGGGCTAACACATGATGGAGAATCGTTGATCCTGAGTGATGGAACGAATCGGCTTCGCTTCATCGACCCGACAACATTTCAGGTGAAGCGAATGGTGAACGTTCTCGACCACGGCGCTCCGGTTCGTGAGCTTAACGAGCTGGAGTACGTGAACGGCGAAATCTTCGCAAACGTTTGGCACGAAGACAGGATTGCTCGCATCGACCCGAAAACTGGACAAGTCGTCGGTTGGATTGACTTGAAGGGACTGATACGGGCGAGCGAGCTTTCAGACGAAGAAGCCGTGCTAAATGGAATCGCTTACGATGAGCGTAGCCAAAGATTGTTTGTCACCGGAAAGATGTGGCCGAAACTCTTCGAGATTCGCATCAAACGGCAGTAAGCAGTAAGCAGTAAGCAGTAAGCAGTAAGCAGTAAGCAGTAAGCAGTAAGC
>JALZOO010000625.1 GCA_030913905.1 Acidobacteriota bacterium | reverse complement strand
CAATAGGAGTCAGCGGCGATGGCGTGGATCAAGACGACCTAATCAGTGCGGCAGGTGGCAACGGATATTCGCCTGCGCCGGCCATTCGGTCTGACCAGGTTTTTGTGCGAACCGTGCGATTGCCTTTCCTAAAGTTTCCGCGCAGTCCCAATTTGTGAGCGAAATGTTCCGCATAAACATCACTGTCTGTGTTCTGCTGCTTCTCGCAACGCTTGTCGTTCCTCAAACGGCCTCGCTCCCGCAGAACGCGCGGGGTGTGCTCAGGCTGAGAGTACGCGTGAAATCAGATAGCGCTACGACTGGCCTCTCGCGCAAACGGTTTTTCCTCATCAAGGGCCCGTTGGAACAGAACAAGCCTGTGGTTGAAGCGATCGCGCAGCAGCCGCTGGTCTCAAGGGATTGTTATTACACCCGCGCCGGGGCCAGCAAAGCCTTCATCAAGTGGTTGGGTGAGAATGACTGCGAGTCTGTTTATTGTCGCGAGATTCGACCGGACGACGTTGAAGGACCAAACGCAGTACCGGAGTTTATCAATGCGGTGTCAACTGGTGAGAAGGAATTTGGGAATCGCGAGCTCGCACGAAAGTGGCTAGCCGTGAATCTGCCCGAGACGCTGCGAAAAGGTTTCTACGAGCTTCGTCAAAACCAACTGCAGACCACAATCAAACAGGCGGAGACGTTGTCAGGCGCTCCGGTGTTGTCGGTTATGACAGACCGGAACGGAACTGCGTATTTCACCGACCTGGAACTCGGGACCTATACGCTCTCTAACATTGTTCCAACTGAATTCGGGACAGCAGGCCTCGTTTGGAATTGCGAAGTGCAAGTGAAACCTGGAGACCTTGCGACTGAAAAACCGTTTCTGATATCCAACCGGAAAGACAAGAACGTTAAGTGCGTGGCAGTAGAACGACCGCTGCCGAAATGCGAGTAGGCGCGAAACAGTGGCCCTACCGAATAGTTCTGGCTTGCACAAAAAGATTGGTGGCAGTTCAGTCCGCGAAGCGGACGAATGATAGTAGCCCAGCAGTTTACTGCTGGGATGGGTGCCAGATATGACTCTTAGTCCGCAAAGCGGACGGCTGAAGATGATGGCCGGAATCAGCCGTCCGTTTCACGGACTTAACGCTGACTGGTCTCACACTCCCACCGATAAATCGGTGGGCTACTTTCATTCGTCCGCTTGCGCGGACTGATTGAAGCTTTTTGTGCAGAGCTATAGTTCAGTAATCACCGTCCTTCATGGCACAACGGCGTCCTACAATATCGAAGCCTTTCACTGCTAACAATCGCGGTTTTGTACTTAACGTTTTGGTAGCCGCGATCTGCGTTGTCTTCATCGCTATGGCGGTGGTGCCCACCCTGGTTCCAGCTCAGCGACGGAACACGCGTCGACAGACAAGACCGACCACGCAAAGAATAGTTATCGATTATTCAAAATTCTCCCACGCTACCAGCAAACATCAACAGGCCTGTAACACCTGCCATCGCATGCCGACAAGAAACTGGCAAAAGGCCAGGGGTTATCCGGATGTCGCTGACTACCCCGACCATGACGCATGTGTGGGCTGTCATCGAGCGCAGTTTTTCCGAGGACCAAGACCGGCGATCTGTGCAGGTTGTCATTCGAAAGTTTCCCCGCGGGATGATGCGCGCTTTGAATTTCGAAACCCCACACGCCAGCAGCAATTCGCGATCGAGTTTCCGCATGACAAGCACCAGGACGTCATTGCTCGATTACAGCCGTTCGCAAAACCAGTTTCCGGCCAGCCCTTTCGATTTGTTCAAGCATCATTCAAAGCGTCGCCGTGGGCTAGCGCCGATGAGAAGACCTACAACAACTGCGCGATTTGCCACCTGCCGCGTTCCGGTTTGCCGCTCGCGCCTGCGTCAGGCTGGACGGACGGGTTTATCCCAGACAGCCTGACCTTTAAGTCGGTTCCGACCGACCACGGTGCGTGTTTCAACTGTCATTGGAAAGCAGAACAACCCATAAGCGAGAACTGTGCAGGCTGTCACAAGCCCGCAACGCCTCCATTGGCAGATATGGTCGTCAAGCGGATCTCCATGAAGTTTCGTCACGAAGGTGGGGGCGAGCGCAAGACCCACGTCGCCGAATGCACGACCTGTCACATAAACATCACCAGGGCGGCCACGCTGCGCGGTTTAAAACCAGACGTGCCCATCAC
>JALZOO010000564.1 GCA_030913905.1 Acidobacteriota bacterium | reverse complement strand
TGACGGGGAACGCAGTGATGATGGAAACCACGCTGATTAGGCAGATACGAAGTAATCCGGCCCGCAAGGTGTTCCTCCAGTTTCGGTTTGCTTAATGTCAGTTAGAAGGACTCAAGGACGTATCGCTACGATGAGTGGTTGGAGAATAACGGTTGCCAAGTGATCCGGCAATCTAGCCAGCGGGCACTGTTCCAGTGCAACACGAATACGGAACCGGGAGCGGTAGCGACCGGGTAAAGCAGCAACTTGTGCGCGTTTCTGAATGAGGTACTTGCAACACCCGGTCGCTACCGGTCCAGGTTCCGTATTTGTCGACCCCCCCCCACGAAAATGATCACCGGGCTTACGCCCGGGCCACTAGATGCCGCCGCTATCCGGCTGATTGACCCACTTCTTGCCGCTCACCTAACCATCAACTAGAATTCCTGCCGTCCACTTCGTTTCGTCTCAATGAGATCCCTACTACTGGCCGTGCTGGCTGCTTATGTGGTGGCCGCGATTCATGCCGTGCTCGCGTTCATCAACAAACGCCGCGCGCTGCAACGCGTCTCTGAAATGGCAATGGCCGTGGGCTTTGTGCTGCACACGTCAGCCCTAATCGCCGACTGGGCGCTCTATGGCCATTACCCGCTCTTTTATTTGCGTGAAACACTTTCATTCCTGGCATGGACTTTAGTCGCAACCTACGCACTGGTGCTTTATCGATATCGCGCGCGACCGCTCGGCAGTTTTACGTTGCCGCTGGTATCCATTCTGATTTTCATAGCCATTGTTACGCGATCTGAACCGGCGGGTTCGGCTGAGGCTTACAGCATGTCCACAACCTGGCTCTTTCCAGCGCACACCATGCTGCTGCTGTTTGCTTACGCCGCATTTTTTGTGGTCTTTCTGGCGAGCAGCATGTATCTGCTACAGGAGCGAGAGTTGAAACTGAAGACCTTCAGCGCTGCTTATCATCGGTTGCCTTCACTGACTACTGTTAACGAAATCGCTACCAGTTCGACCGCCATTGGGCTTACTTTGTTGACCGTAGGAATTGCCACGGGCATGTTGTGGTCATCGTCACGCGACGGGCGCATATGGCACAATGATCCGAAAGAGATCTTCGCCGCGCTTACCTGGCTACTGTATCTGGCGCTGATTTTTTATCGTTCAACGGCACGCTGGCGCGGTCGCCGTGCTGCATGGTTAGGAGTGGTGGGGTTTGCACTCGTCCTTTGCACATTTTTCGGAACCAGGCTGATGGGCGGCTATCACGTTTTTGGATGAACCAGGAGATTTGTTTAGAATCGGCACTTGTGCCACCTGACCTGTTATTTGTTTAGAAGCGGCACTTGTGCCGCTAAACCAAAAGCGGCGGACAAGTTTGCCGTCTAAACGTTCGTTGAATAGAACGCCGCGTCTAAACGCACGTTGAATAGAACTCCGCCGTCCAAACGTTAATTATCAAGCAATGCCAATAGTACTCGTTGGAGTGAATCACAAGTCAGCGCCGATTGAGGTGCGCGAGCGCCTGGCGTTTTCAGAAGACGCCTGTGCTGCCGGCCTGCGTTCACTCGTCGATGGTGAGGTCATCAGGGAAGGCTTGATTGTTTCCACCTGTAACCGCGTAGAAGTTTTGACCGAAACTTCCAGGCCACAACTAAACGACACCGCTGAGCGCGTCATTAACTTTCTTAGCCGGGCCGACTATCTCCCGCGATCGTTTTTCGAAACCCATCTCTACAAACACACTGACGACGCCGCGGTGCGACACCTGTTTCGCGTAACTTCATCGCTCGACTCGATGGTTGTTGGCGAGCCGCAGGTTCTTGGACAAGTGCGGCGCGCCTATTCGATTGCACTGGAAGCAGGCACTGCGGGGCGCGTGCTGAATCGCCTCGTGCATCATGCGTTTCGCGTCGCCAAGCGGGTGCGCACCGAAACCGGCATTGGCGCCAACGCGGTTTCGATCAGTTACATGGCTGTGGAGCTGGGCAAGAAGATATTTGATTCGTTGGAAGGCCAAACGGCACTTCTTATTGGCGCCGGCGAGATGGCAGAACTCTCGGCTCGTCATCTGGTCAACGCAGGTGTGAAGCGCGTGCTGATGGCGAACCGCACGCCCGAGGCCGCGCACGAATTAGCTAGCGAGCTCGGCGGTGAAGCGGTTAGCTTCGATCGACTCTCCGAATATCTGGCCGAGGCGGATGTAGTTATCTGCTCGACCGCGGCGGACGAATACGTGATAACCGAACGCATGGCTCGAGAAGCGCTGGCCAGGCGCCGGAATCGACCGGCGTTCTTCATCGACATAAGCGTGCCAAGAAACATCGATCCGGCAATCGGCGACATTCCGAATGTTTTTGTTTTCGACATCGATGATCTCGAATCGGTTATCTCGTCGAATATTCGAGAACGTGAGCGGGAGGCCGAGCGGGCGGAACTAATCGTCGAATCGGAGATCATGCAGTTTCAGCAGGCTTTACGCGCACTCGATGCCGGCCCAACTATCGGTGCACTTCGTCAGACCCTTCAAGATGTGGCGCGGGCTGAACTGGCTCGACAACGAAACAAACTTGGGGCGCTGACACTGGAACAGGAGCGGGCCATCGAAGCTTTGCTGTTCGCCACCGTAAACAAAATTTCCCACCCAGTTCTGAGCCACATGCGGCGTTCATATGACGCCGGCGACGCTGAAGCTATCCAGGCCTGGCGTGATATCTTCGGCCTCGAAGATTAGTTCTCAAACACCCCGCATGAACAATTCTCTCGTGATCGGCTCTCGCGGTTCGAAGCTTGCGCTGACGCAGGCGGAAATGGTCCAAACAGAACTCTGTCTGATCAACCCTTCGCGTGACGTTCGCATTGAAGTAATTAAGACGTCGGGCGACGTCAAAACCGATCCACTTTCAGTAATCGGCGGCAAGGGCGTTTTCACAAAAGAACTTGAGGATGCGCTGCTTGATGGTCGCATCGACCTTGCGGTCCACTCACTCAAAGACCTGCCAACAATCATTCCGGAAGCTTTGACCATAGCCGCAATTTGTAAGCGCGAAGATCCGCGTGATGCGCTGGTGCTGGCGCTAACAACGAGAAATCCAGCTAACCCGTCAATCGATGGTTTGCCTCCGCAGGCGGTTATAGGAACCTCGAGCCCACGTCGTTTGGCGCAACTCAAACATCTTCGCAATGATCTGGTTTTCAAGGATCTGCGCGGGAATGTAGACACACGTCTCCGCAAGCTTGATGAGGGTCAATATGATGCGCTGGTGCTGGCTTGTGCGGGACTGCGAAGACTGGGGCTCGAGGACCGCATAAGCGTGGCGCTTTCAAGCGAGCAAATGCTTCCCTCGCCCGGCCAGGGCGCGCTTGCGGTTGAAGCGCGCGCTCAGGATAGAGAGACGATAGAAGCGGTCGGCAAGCTCGACCATAAATTTACCAGGCTGGCTTGCACTGCCGAACGGTCCTTCCTGCGCAGCCTCGGCGGTGGTTGCCAATTGCCGATTGCGGCGTACGCGGTTGTGCGCGACAAGAAAATCAGGCTACAGGGATTGGTGGCTGACTCGCTCGGGAAACGAGTGGTGCGCGACCAAATTTCGGGCTCGTTGGACGAAGCTGAAGAGTTGGGTCAACAGTTAGCGGCGCGCCTAATGCGGCTAGGCGCGGATGAGCTTTTGGCAGAAGCTTAGCGAAGTCGCGACTCTGACGAACTTGAAAACTGAGGCGTGAGAGCCGAAGTCACTCGACGAGCCAGCAGAGCTGGCGGCAGAATTTAGCCCAGGGTAAGCGGAGCGAAACGAAGTGAAGCGTAGCGCAACCCTGGGAAAAGTTAGGAAAGAAACCCCAGGAAATCAGTTGATCCGGTTACCCAGGGTTCCGCTCGCTGCGCTCGCTACACCCTGGGCTAAATTCTTCCGCGTGCTCCGCACGCTCGTTGAAGGACAGATGTTAGCTTGAGTGACTGATGAG
>JALZOO010000560.1 GCA_030913905.1 Acidobacteriota bacterium | reverse complement strand
AGCCAAGGACTTCCTGTAGATTGCGTTCGAATTGTTCAAAGGTAAATTCGTCAAGGAGCCGCATGCGACCTGCGCGGCCATACTTCTCGCTTAGCGCCTTGTCGGTTAACAGACGCGTGATGGAGTCTGCAATGCTGGCCACGTCAGAACTGTCCACCAACAAACCCGTCTCGCCGTCTTTGACAACTGATGGAGTACCGCCGTGAGCGCCCCCCACTACAGGTTTTCCATACGCCATCGCTTCCAGAAAGACTATGCCAAACCCTTCGTTGTTACTGGGCATTACAAATAACAAGCAACTTTTGTATTGTTCGCGTAACTCCGCCTCTTCCACACTGCCGATGAAGTTCACATAACTCGACATCCCGAGGTCAGCCGCGAGCGCGCGCAGATGCGGCACGTCGTCTCCGTTGCCTACCACCCGGTATTCGACCGGCCCTGCCTCGCGCACGACCGCAGGCAAGCTCCTGATCACGTTATCGATGCCTTTGTAGCGATCGTCCTTATTCATTCGGGCCACACTGAGGATCATCGGCCGTGTGCTACTCGTCATCGGAGGATATGGAGCGATCTCCCAGTAGGGGTCGAGAGTGGGTGGAAAAATCCGAACTTTATACGGTGAGATATCGCTATGTTTAACTACCTGGGCCTTCGTGTGTTCGCTGATAGCCAGCACCACATCCGCCCGCTTCAAAGCCTCTCGCTGAAGTTTAGTGAGCGGACGCCAGACCTCGATGCCGTATGCCGCGACTCCCGTCTTGACGCCGGGGTTAAGATACTTTGCCAGCAACGCGAGCGGAGACAGAGACACATGGCCGAAAATTATCCAGTCATAACGAGTGCGCCGAATTTGTCTTAGATACTGTCTTATGAACTTCGTCTTGCTTTTCCCTGCCATCGCGTAAGTGGCGAACCCTCCGTTCACGTAACGTGCATCAGGCGCAGTAGCGTCGTTGAGCACGAGCGCGCTAACGGTTGTGTCGTTGCTTTTAGCCCAGCGACCGGCGGCCAGACACAGCGCTCGACAGAACATCTGTATGCCTCCGGCACAATCAAATGCTTCGGGTAGCACGAGAAGGATTTTCTTAGGGGATGAAGAACTGTTTTCCATTATTCAGACTTGCAGAGTTCTATAAACTCTTGCCCATCACCTTGAAGGGCGGCGCTGTTTGCAAACGCTGTCTCACCGCTTCCACACCTCTGACGAACAAGGTGTTACCAGCCCGCATATTCTTGCCATTCAGTTCTGTTAGGGAACGCTCATATGGTTCATATGAGTAAGGAGCGAATCCGTATTCAATCATTCGGCTATATAAGTCACCCTCATCAAAGTTGTATCGTTGCCCGCTTCCGTTCAGCTCCATGATCACAGCTAGAAGAGACTTGTTTGATAGAACGTTGTCTGCACCGGCGATGACCTCAGTCTCAAATCCTTCTACATCAATCTTAAGAAGCACAGGACAACGTTCGCCCACTACGTCGTTCAGTGTGTCAACTTCAACCGCACAGACTGGAGATCCGTTTTGTCGATCTCCGTTGGCCACGTGGTTAACGGTATCCAATCCCGAAGTGAACTCCAGACTTCCTTTTTTGGAGCTGACCCCAATGTTTCGTGCATCCACTCTGTCCGATATGCCGTTTAAATGGATGTTGCGCATCAAGTGATCAAAAGTAGTCTTAATTGGCTCTACCGAGATGCTCTTTGCTCCTACACTTGCGGCGAGCACCGTATAGCTGCCGACATTTGCCCCAATATCAACAAACAGATCGTTTGGGCGTAGCAGGTGAAGAGCAAACGCCATGTCCTGAAACTCGTGCAACCCCGTATAGATATTTCCAGTCGCACCAGTCATTCCCGGAGCGACTAGCAGCTTCGTGCTATTAACGAAATCCACGGCCACCGGCCCGGGCACCAGACGGCTCCCGACTTGCCATCCCACCCATCGTCTCACGGCAGAAACTTGTCCCTGCTTGTTGAGTGGGTGTTGAAGAATAAACTTGAGTGTGCCTAACAAGATTTGGCGTGCGTTTCTATTGCGTCAGAATGGCAGGTACAGGTGACTGCACGACGCTGTGATCAGTGGAATAGAATAGTTGGTTGACCGTGTTGACGGTCACATCGAGATTGAATTTGTTCACCTGATTTCGCAGCGCCTGAATTGATGGCGGCCGACTCATCATCTCTGATATCGCACGCGCCAGTGCAGCTGTCTCTCCCATCGGGTAGCGCGCCCGTGGGTTAATAGGAGCAACGAGATCCTCAGCACAGCCGCACGCGTCGCTCACGATACACGGCAGTCCGCTCGCCATTGCCTCATTCACAACCAGACCCCAGGTTTCCCGATGATCACTCGGCAGCACCAGGCAGTCAGCGGCCACGTAAGCCTTTGATATTTCTTTCTGATTGAGAAAACCGGCAAAGCTGGCGGGCGGTGCTTCCCTGTTCACTGGCGCCGGGGTTGTCGTTACCGACTCTGCATCAAAAACAACCTGACACGCGCCTCTGAGTGAATCCCCGAGCTCACCACTACCGACAAATAGAATGTGTATTGGCCTTCCCTGTTTGGCTAACCTTGGATCCTGGAAGGCTGATACAAGATCGAAAGGCCGTTTCTTGTCGATGAACTTTGCGGCAAACAACACGCAGAAGGCATCGTCAGGAATGTTCCATGCGCGTCGGATGTTTGTTCGTTGCGATCGAAGCTCCTCAGCCTGTGCGGCAAAGCGTTCGTTGTCGACACAGTAGGGGGCGGCGTGCAGTCGGTCCGCCTTAATCCCGAGCTTCAAGTAAAAGCGGCGATTCGCTTCGCCGATATACAGGAACTCTTCAACGCGCGAAAAAAGCTGTCTCAACGTAAGGTGCTTGAGGGGCTTCTTCCAGGTAGAGACAGACGCGAGGTCGTTGGTCTCACCGCGCAACCAAACCGGCAAGCCGGCAGTATGTGCCTGCCTAATGGCCTGCCAATAGGCGAGAACTTGCCAACCCTGCACCCAAAGCGCGCTCACGTTGTGTTCTCGAAACAGTGGTTGGAGACGCTCTCGCAGTCGAAGCTTACTGAAACTGCTGACATGGTTGTCTGAATTAACTTTAAGAAAGCGGTGCGGATAACCGGAGAGCACGTCAAGGTCCCAGGCAAACGACTTCCCAAACTGCGGGTCGTGTGACGGCTTTACTCCATGATCCGTTAGATACCAAACCTCGAATGGGACAGACCCTGACTTTGCTAACGCCTGCCAAAGCGGTACCTGGTATTGAATTGGATGTGTGCTCAGAATTGCGAGCATTGGTTGTTCTGCGTTGCCGTTGGGCTTTGTCTCATTAGCACCTGACTTCAGTCACTTGGACGAACGGCAACGCGCACTTTTCGTAGGTGGCATCAAGAAACACATCAGCTCTCACAATACAACGTAGACGCTACCTACTGAATAAGAGTCTTCATCCGGTTTGCAGGCCCTCTCCCCAACCCTCTCCCAGAGGGAGAGGGAGAAACGGTTTACTGCGGAAACCGTTGAAACGGTTCATCCCATTCGATATTCCTTCAATCACCTGGCTGAAGCCAGGTGCTAATGAGACAAAGCCCAACGGCAACGCAGAACAACCAATGCTCGCAATTCTGAGCACACATCCAATTCAATACCAGGTAC
>JALZOO010000555.1 GCA_030913905.1 Acidobacteriota bacterium | reverse complement strand
GAAGCCAGCAACTGTTTCGCCAAAGCACCGCAGGCGACGCGCGCGGCCGTTTCTCTGGCGGAGGCCCGTTCGAGGATGTTCCGCAGGTCGCGAGCGCCAAACTTCTGGCCGCCGGCGAGGTCGGCATGTCCGGGCCGTGGCCGTTTGATGCGACGCGACTTTTCAGTCGCGACGTCATGAGGCTTGGTATCCATCACGTCGGTCCAGTTGGCCCAGTCTTTGTTTTCGATTAAGAGGGCAACAGGTGATCCGAGTGTCAGGCCGTGGCGTATTCCGCTTAGGATGTCTACCCGGTCCTGTTCGATCTTCATGCGGCCGCCGCGGCCGTAGCCTAATTGCCGCCGCGCTAATTCTCGATCGATCACCGTGACATCGATTGGTAATCCCGCAGGCATACCTTCAACAATTGCGACCAGCGCGCGGCCGTGCGATTCTCCGGCTGTGGTAAATCTGAACATGTCAGTTACAAGAGTGATTCTGAAAAGATATTTCCCCGCCCGAGAATGCCGGCTGGATCGAAAGCTCGTTTGAGCACCGCCATCTGACGCAAGTGGTCATCAGAATAAAGCATACGCAAATATTCTCGCTTCATTTTCCCGATTCCATGCTCGGCTGAAATCGTTCCGCCCACTTCCACCCCCCGCTTAACGAAGCGCAGATAAATCTCTCTTGCCGTCGTTGCTTCATCATCGTTGCGTGGCAGGATGTTGACGTGAACGTGACTATCGCCGATGTGCCCGAAGATTGTGTAGCGAAGACCTGATCCCCGAAGAGCATCCTGGTAGAAACTCAACATTTCCGGGAACGCTTCGTCTGGGACCGACATGTCCGTTGAAACTTTGCGCTGTCGGTGACGCGCAAACCATTCATTCATCAACACCGGGAGCTGATGACGAAATTCACGCAGCTTTGCCTGATCCTGTTCGTTCGTGGCAAACCATGAACTGTCGGCAAGCGCATTGTGACGCTCGAGCAACGTGAGCCATTGAGTCATTAACAACTCTTCGGTTGCCGCCGTCGTCTCCTGCTCGAAGAAGATCGCCCCCACGGCTTCTTTTGGAATCGTTGCGTATTTCTCTCGCAAAAAGTTAAGCGACTGATCGTCGAAATACTCAAGCGCTCGGGCGTCGAGTCCACCGCCCAAGTTGTCTTCCGTATCCGACGATTGCGGGTCTTGACGTGAGGTTATTTCGAAAGCCTTCTCCATCAATGCGCCCAAGCGGCCCGCAGCCGTTTCCGCCAGTTCACGATTCCTGAGCGAGAGCGCCCGCGAGTCACGGACAAAAGCAAGCAGCTTCTCTTCGGAGTTAAAGAAAACCACACCGCTCAACAGACTCTCGGGCTTTGGCAACAGGGCGGTTTCAATTTCAACAATCACACCCAACGTGCCTTCGCTGCCGATGAAGAGATCTATCGCGTCCATTCCTGGTTCAACATAGTATCCCGCAGCGTGTTTGCGCGTTTGCGGCATTCGATAGCTCGGCAACTGAACATCAAGCGCAACCCCCGACGGCAACGGAATCATGATTCGGCCTTCTAGATTCGCCCGGAGTTCACCGCGCCTTAGATCAATTAACTCTCCTGCGGCCAGCGCTATCTTCAAGCGCATGACGTAATTTCGCGTTGGGCCATACTTGAACGTCCTGGCGCCAGACGCATTCGTCGCCACGGTGCCGCCGAGAAAACAACCGCGTTCGGTGGGATCGGGTGGATAAAGCAACCCTTCGGCGTCAACAAATTGTTGAAAGTCCGCAAGGCGCACTCCAGGTTCAGCCACAGCCCGGCCACCACCTTGCTCATCACGAGCCAGACTTTTTACTTGGTTTAGTTTGTCAGTTGCGAGGACGATGCCAGAGGAGGGTATGCGTCCACCGACGGTGCCCGTACCGGCTCCGGAAATCGTGACTGGCGTTTTGTCGCGCGTTGCGGCTGCCAGAATTTCCGCAACTTCGGCTGCACTCTCCGGAAAAACCACAGCCGAAGCGTTTCCCTCGCGCATGTAACTCGCGTCCGAGAGAAATGAATGAATTTCGTCGGGATCGGATTTGATCAGCATAGGACGTTTAGAGCTGAACACGGCCGCCGGTTAAGCCAATTGAAGTTCGCGCTCGCGCAGAACCTTGATTCGATCGCGCAACTCAGCCGCCTTCTCGAATTCAAATCGCTTCGCGGCTCCGCGCATTTCAAGTTCCAACCGCGTGATGGTGGCTTCGATATTCGCCGCCGAGTATTCTTCAAGCTCTTCCCATTCCGTCGGGACTTTGAAGTAATCGGCTTCGGAAGCCGTTATCAACGTCGCCTCGATCGGCTTAACAATGGTCATCGGCGTGATTCCCTGCTCCCGGTTGTAGACTTCCTGGATCGACCGCCGCCGTCCTGTCTCGTCCATCGCACGTTTCATTGAGTCGGTTATCCGATCGGCGTAAAGGATAGCTTTGCCTCGGGAGTTTCGAGCCGTGCGGCCAATTGTCTGAATCAATGAGTTCTCCGAACGCAGGAACCCCTCCTTGTCCGCGTCCAAAATTGCCACCAGCGAAACTTCGGGCAGGTCCAACCCTTCACGCAAAAGGTTGATGCCGACCAGCACATCAAACTCGCCGCGTCTCAAGTCACGCAAAATCTTTATTCGCTCAAGTGTCTCAATATCCGAATGGAGGTATCGGACGCGAACACCAACTTCTGTGAAGTACTCCGTCAGATCCTCGGCCATTCTTTTTGTCAGCGTGGTCACCAACACGCGCTCGCGACGCTCCGCACGCTGCCGGCACTCTTCGAGTAAGTGATCAATCTGTCCTTTGACCGGATGTACCTCCACCTCCGGATCGAGCAGCCCAGTCGGCCTGATAATTTGTTCGACGACCTCTCCGCCTGACTTTGTTAACTCATAAGGACCAGGCGTTGCCGAAACATAAATCGTTTGACCTATACGGGCCTCAAACTCCTGGAAGTTGAGCGGCCGATTGTCGAGCGCGGATGGCAGCCGAAAGCCATACTCAACCAGCGTTCGCTTGCGCGATTGATCGCCCTCGAACATGCCTCGAATCTGTGGAATGCTCTGGTGCGACTCGTCAATTATCATCATTGTGTCGCGTGGCAAGTAATCAAGCAGCGTCGGCGGCGGTTCGCCGGTTTTCTTTCCAGTCAGGTGACGCGAATAGTTTTCGATGCCGCGACAGAATCCCATCTCCTTAATCAGTTCCAGGTCAAACATCGTTCGTTGATGCAGACGCTGTGCTTCCAATAATTTCCCTTCATTGATTAGTTTCGGCTCCCACCATTCAAGCTCTTCCTTGATCGTCTTTATTGCGCGCTTGATGGTTGGTTTCGACATGACGTAATGGCTCTTCGGATAAATCGGAACCCGCGAGGTGTGTTTATGCACAACTTCTCCGAGCAGCGGATCGATGGTTGAGATTGAGTCAACCTCGTCGCCCCACAACTCAATCCGAAAGGCCTGATCCTGATAACTCGGGAAGACCTCGACCACATCACCGCGCACCCGAAATGTTCCGCGCTGAAAGTTCACATCAGACCGTTCATACTGGAGCTCGACAAGTTTTTGCAGAAGTGCTTCGCGCGCAATCCGGAGCCCCGGCTCGAGAAACAACAACATGCCGTAGTATGCGTCGGGATCGCCTAGGCCGTAGATACACGAGACGGAGGCAACCACGATTACGTCGCGGCGCTCGAACAAAGCGCGCGTTGCCGACATTCGCAGGCGATCGATTTCCTCGTTGATGATCGCTTCTTTCTCAATGTAAACATCGGCGGCGGGCACATACGCTTCCGGCTGATAGTAGTCGTAATAGGAAACAAAATATTCGACGGCGTTCCCTGGAAAAAGCGACCTAAACTCCTGGTAAAGTTGCGCGGCAAGGGTTTTGTTATGGGCCAGAACCAGCGTGGGGCGCTGCGTCTTCTGAATCACGCTGGCGATCGTAAAGGTCTTACCGCTCCCCGTAATTCCGAGCAGCACCTGGTCCTTGAGCCCGTCCTCCAGTCCGCGGACAAGCGTGTCGATTGCTTGCGGCTGATCCCCCATCGGTTGATAGGTCGAATGAAGTTTGAATGGCATGGATTACTCGTAAATAGTAAAGGGTAAATCGCAAATAGTGAAAAGCAGCGACTCGTGAATCGTAAATCGTAAATAGTAAATAGGTGAGAACGAGCCCAAACCGACGGACTAAATTACCGATTCACGCGCAAAGAAAAAGGCCGTGAAGAACTCTGGGTGTTCTTCACGACCTTCGCGATCCTAACTATTTACGATTTACGATTTACTATTTACGGCTGTTCATGCCGCTGACGGCGCAGTTTCCCGTGCCTGGCTGTTGATCTGGTAAATCGCTTCCATCACCGCCGACCGAACCTC
>JALZOO010000543.1 GCA_030913905.1 Acidobacteriota bacterium | reverse complement strand
AACGTCTCGCGTCTCTGGCAGAAATATCCGTGGGTCGCTTTCAACCACGGCTACACGACCACTGATAAAAAGATGCTTGTCTACAACCGGCTCGATCGTTGGTCGCTACCGAAGGCCAAGCGCGTCGTCACTGTCTGCGATGCCTTCAGACAAGAGCTTGTGAAGATGGGAGTGCCGCGCGAGCGAATCCACGTTCAGCATAATTCAATTCGCCCGGAACCCGCGGCTAACCAACAGCAAGCAGGCGCGCTCAGAAAACAACTCGGTATCGATGAAAACGTGCGAATGATTCTCGCGGTCGGTCGGCTTTCGAAGGAAAAGGCGCAGATGGATCTGCTGCGCGCGTTTAAGAACCTAAGCGAGACTCATGGGGAGATCAATGCGCGACTAGTTATCGTGGGCGATGGACCAGAGCGCGAGCCTTTAGAAGCCGCAGCCGCATCGCTTGGACTGAACGGTCGAGTCATCTTCACCGGGCAAGTAAACAACGTTCGGCTCTACTTCGCAGCCTCGGACGTGCTCGTGAATCCGTCGCACAGCGAAGGCTCGCCATACGTCTTGCTCGAAGCAATGGCGGCTGGTGTTCCGATCGTGGCGACAGCAGTTGGCGGCGTACCAGAAATGATTGAGAACAACGACACGGCGCTGCTGGTTCCCGCAAATGATCCGCAAGCGATGGCCGACGCGATCGCTCGCATACTCAACGACGAAAATCTTGCGGCTCAACTGGCGCAAAACGCCGGCGAGCTTGTCTCATCGCGCTTCTCGCCCGAGGCCTACGTGCAAGCTCTCACTGAAGTCTATCGCTCAGTTATTAGTCAAACGGCTTAGGGTGATTCTGCTCTGCGCGGACGCTGAAGAAGCGTTGGAGTGACCGCGGGAACCTTGGTCAGATATGGTGCGGGTTCAATCTTGACGATGAAGAGATCGTAGCGAGCTGACTTTCCCCAGTTTGATGTGAAAGCAATGAAACGCCCGTCGCGGCTGATCGTTGGTTTCGGCGCCGCCCAATAGTTCGTACTCTCCGACTTATCATCGACGACGGACCGCGAGTGACAGATGCGACGAATGCGTTCGCTGCCATCGAGCGAAACTTGCAAGATCTCATCGTCGTAGATACCGGAGCCGCGTTGTGTCGCTGAAGGATCTCTATGGGTACCGATCGTAATCCAGTCCTCGTTGTCAGCCAGCATCGTCCCATGAAAATCGTGAGTCCAGTCAGCCGTGCCCCCGTGTCTTCCGATCGCGGTACGAAAATAAAAGACGCGGCGCGGCGCGTGCGGCGCGCTCAGACGTCGCCAGGTGATTCCATCCTGCCAGGCATCAAACCCGACGATCGTTTGCGTACCCAGATCGCCGTGTCCCGCTGGCGAGTCAGCTTCATTTTTGTAAAGGAAATCGATCGCGCCCGTCTGTAGATTGAGAATACGCGTGGCGGAATTGTCAGGCTGAGTCTGATTCAGATGAATTGTCAGCCACTTTCCCGACTTATCGACGTGCACCTCATTGATTCCGCCGACGTATGCGCTCGCGGGATTGTTGTAAAGAATTCTGTTCGTAGAGCGCTGATAGACGATGTATCCGAGAGGACCATCTACTCCGACGCGTGCCAGCAGCCAGCAGAAAACGTCGTCATCAGCAGACACGTACATCTGGCGCAGATGATCACGCCCGCGCGCGATTGAACTAAAATCCTTGAGCAGCTTGAATTTCTTTCCGGCTACGTCATAAGCGTAGAGGCGCATGCCCCCTTTTCGATCGTTCGCGAACGAAAAGAGGATGTCGGGGTCGTTGTGCGACCACGTTGAACTCTCCCAACTCAAACCAAAGCCACTGGGATACTCAAGCGGCAAAATTTCCCGGCCCGCGCCAATCCTGAAATTCACCGAATCAAACGTCTTCAGGATCGCGTCGCCGGTGTGGCCCTTACGAATCAGCAGGCGCGTGTTGTTGGCATTGAAGGTCGGCCAGTGCGAATAATAAGTGCCCAACCCAGGCGCCGGCCCATCGGATTCGTCCGTAGCGCGCATAACCTCGGTGCCAAAAACCGGATCGATAAACTTTCCTCCCGCACGTGGAAGCGATGGCAGCGGTGGCTTTCGATAGACGGCGCGATCCGCTTTGACGCTGGAACGGGCTTGGGGCTCTGCAGACTCTAACGATGAAGCTTGCGCCGTCTCAGTGAATTTGACACCGCGCACGAAATAGTAAGCGAGCTTTACATACTCGCCCGCCACCATAGGCCAACCACGCCGATGCAACCACCAGGTCAGCGGCTGCGGCGTTTGGTCGCCCGGCGACACGCCCGAAAAAGCTATGGACACGCCGCTCCCTGCGAAGACGTGGTTGAACGTCCAACGCGCACGTCGCACCTGATAGGCCGACGTAACCACCAGAATCGAGTGCAGCCCGCTACTTGCTGCGTACTCGCGCACACGAGCAACTTCATCACGAGTGCTCGAGACCGTCTCAGGGATAATTTCGATTTTTTCTTCAGGAACACCGCGGGAGGTCAGTTCATTCGCGGCGCGCTGCACGTAGAGCGGATTGGTCTGCGTTTCGGCGGACCAGCCGCTTTCCTGGTTGTCGTTGGTAAGAATCAATTTTGGCGCGTGGCCGTCTTTGAAGAGTTGCGCCGCCTGATGTGTGCGTTCGATGTAGGTGGACGATCCGGCTAACACCACAATTGCATCCGCATGCGCCGACTCGTTATGAACAATCAGAACTCTGGCTGCCAGCCACGCGAGAAACGGCCACGCGATTACAACCAAAATTGCAACGCGCAACCCACGCATAATTGTTGTGCGCTTCATGGATTGCTAAAACGGAGAGGACGCCGGGGAATCCGCAGAGGAATGCAAAGTAGGCTGCTCCTCCACGATCTTTGCGGCCTTTGTGTTGAATTCCTTGCCTAACAACTCCGAATACAAGTCGAGCGTGTTCGCTACATGCCGTTCACAGGAAAACTTTTCCTCAACCAACGATCTGCCTCGCTCGCCCATTGCGCGCGCGCGTTCCGGGTCGCGTAGCAGTTCGATCATTCGCTCGGCCATCTGTTTGTCATCACCCGCGGGAACGATGTAGCCGGTTTCGCCTGCGATAACAGCCTCGCGTGCGCCGCCGACATCGGTCACGACGACGGGACGCGCTGCGGCCATGTACTCAAGAATCGCATTCGAAAAGCCCTCAGCGGTTGAGCTCAGCGCGCACACGTCGGAAACAGAAAGCAGCTCGGCGACTTTTTCGCATCGGCCGATGAAGAAAACATCGCGCTCCAATCCGAGTTGCACAGCCAACTCGCGCAGGCTCGCCATCAACTTGCCTTCTCCGGCTAGAACAAAAGCCGCGTCAGGAACGGCGGCCCGCACGCGCGCGGCTGCGCGCAAAAACATCGGATGGTCTTTCACCGGATGTTGCAAGTTCGCGACGATTGTTACGATGCATCGATCCGGCAGGTTAAGCATCGCGAGAATATCTTCGCGTGTTGCGTTTGACTGGGCCTGTACGCGTTCGATGTCCAGACCGTTGTAATGCCTCACAACTTTTTCCGTGGGCACACCTTCGCGGATCAACTGTTTCCGTACGGCGTCGGAATTAGCGACAACTCGATGCGCCAAACGAAACGCACCGCGCTCTAAACGCTTCTGCGTTGACGTGCGAAACCCATGCGTCTCGCCCTTGTATGCAACCCGCGCGCGCACGCCGTTCATCGCCGCGGCAGTCACGCCAAAAATATTCGTATAAAAGTCGTGCGTGTGAATAACGTGGATCTCGTTCTCTTTCAGAAAACGAGCGAGCCGGCGAAGCTGCTTAACGAAATTCCGATCATAGAAACTGGTCAGTCGATACTCGGGAATCTCTCCAAGGCCGAGTCGATCTGCTTCATCTCGTAACGATCCTTTGTTCTGCAAACACGCTAGCCGTACACGGCACCGCCCATCTTCGTGCAACTTTCGCACAAGCTGAACGGCCTGGCGCTCGCTGCCACCCTGCTCAAAGCTGTCGATCATGTGCAGAACGTTTAGTTTCAATCTAGGCCACCATTGGAGCGAGATTTTGATTCAAGTGATCGCCGACTGGGATACTGCTTGGCGCGTCCACAAACTTGCGTTGCCATAACTCCAGCATAAAGAGCGCCCATAACTCTGTCGCGTGATCTCGGCGTCCGCGCTCGTGTTCGTCGAGCAGAAGATTTACGTAGCGTGGTTCGATAAACCCACGCTGCATCGTGCGTGGTTCGGTGAGCGTCCCGCGCACGCGCTCGCGCAGTTGTTCATTTATCCAACGGTCAATGGGAATACCAAAGCCCTGCTTCGGACGATCCAGAATTGCCGCGGGCACGAGATCTCGCACCGCGCGTTTGAAGATGTGCTTGGTCTTCAGGCCTTTCATTTTCATGCTTGCCGGGATTCGCGTGCAGACAAACTCAATCAGTTTGTGATCCAGCAAAGGCACACGCGCCTCAAGCGAAACGGCCATGCTCATGCGATCGACTTTCGTTAGAATGTCGCCGGGCAAATAGGTTTTGCTGTCGAGATACAGTATTGGATCGAGTGGGTCGTTCGCGCGGGAGTGCGCCGCATAATCACGAAAGCGTTGCGTCGCTTCGCATGTCCCCAACTGCTGCCGAAAGTCGCCGGTGTAAAGCGCGGGCTTGTTCAGCCGCGTGAAGACAGAAACTTCTTCGATATAACGATCGACCGGATCGAGCGCGACGTTGTGCAGATAATTCCGGCCCCACGCGCCGTGCGGAAGATTACGACCCAGCGGCTGCATTACGCTCTGGCGGACAAGACGGGGCAGATTGGCAAAACCGCTGCGCCGGCGGTCCAGCGCGTAACGGGTGTATCCGGCAAAGAGCTCGTCACCGCCATCGCCGGACAGCGCAACTGTTACATGCTCGCGCGCGAGTTTTGAAACCATGTAAGTCGGAATGGCGGACGAATCCGCGAAGGGCTCGTCGAAATGCCAGACCAGCTCGTCAACGATCTCGCAAATGTCCGGAGTCACGATGAACTCGTGATGATCCGTGCCGAAACTTTGGGCAGCGATACGCGCATACTTTAATTCGTTGTAGCTGTCTTCATGAAAACCAATCGAGAAAGTCTTCACCGGCTGGGTCGCGTGCCGGGCCATCAGACCAACCACCGTGCTCGAATCAACTCCGCCCGAGAGAAACGCGCCCAGGGGAACTTCTGACTCCATACGAATGCGCACTGATTCGTCCAACAATGCCCGCAGTTCCTCGAGGCATTCGTTTTCGCTTCGTGCAGGATTCTCTTGTGGTTTCTCGTAAGGAAAATCCCAGTACTGCTCCACTCGCGCGCGACCATCTTTGAATGTCAGGTGAGAACCGGGCGCCAGCTTGTGCACGTCGCGGAAAATCGTGAGCGGATCGGGAACATAGCCGAACGTTAGATATGCATCGAGTGCTTCAATGCTGATGTCGCCGCGGAACTCGGGATGTTCCCGCAGCGATTTCAATTCAGAGCCGAAAATTAACGTGCCGGCGGGTGTGATTGTGTAATAGAGCGGCTTTTTGCCCACGCGATCGCGCGCAATGAAAAGCTCGCGTTCACGGGCATCCCAAATGGCGAAGGCAAACATGCCGCGCAGATGTTCGACGCAAGCCGCGCCGTACTCTTCGTAAGCATGCACAATTGTCTCGGTGTCCGAATGAGTTTTGAATCGATGGCCGCGCGACTCAAGCTCGCGCTGCAATTCGCGATAGTTGTAAATCTCGCCGTTGAAGACAATTGTGGTTGCACGGTCGCAGCCGGACATCGGCTGATGTCCGCCGGCCAGATCGATAATTGACAGACGCCGCATACCGAGCGCAATTCGATCATTTACCAACGAGCCTTGGTCGTCTGGCCCGCGATGAGCTATCACGCGACACATCCGATCAAGCACGTCGTTGGCGGCGGAGCTATCCCGATGCTCATCCCTGCTAACAAATCCGGCGATGCCACACATTTGATCTTTTCCTCGAACGAATCCCGGCTAGTGAACTTCGTGCGGTGCGACCGTTGGCGCTGCGCAGCGCGTTGACTCGCTTTCGCGAATCGGTTCCCAATGCGCGTACCGCTCGCCGCGCAGAAACTGGTAGAACGCAATCAGTGCCGCGAGGTTGGAGAGAACGAAATACTGAGGCAGCGCCAGCATCCGACTGTGCACGCCCGCGCGCTCAAGCATCCATGCGCCCAGTGCGCTCAGATAACAACCGAGTTGCGACACAAACACGATCAAGTAGAGAGTTGAATACCGCGCGAGGATTCCCGACGCTGCCAGGATCGCAACCAGAAAGAATGGTACGGCGTATCGCATGACTTTGTGCGATAGAAGCTGCACCGCGTAAAAACCACTACGAAACGGATTCATCATCGCGCGGTGACACCAGAGGTCGGTAAAGGTTTGCGCAATCACGCGCACACGCATCTTCAGTTCTTTGTCGGTTTGTCGATTGGTCTCTTCCGTGCAAACCGCGGCGGGCTCGTAAACGGCACGCAGGTTTTGCTCAACCATCTTGGTAGCGATAATGAAGTCGCTGCATGCCTCGTGGTAAAGCGGCACGTAAGCCGATCGGCGCACGGCATAGAGACATCCGGACACGCCAATCAAAGAACAGATACGGCTTTCATGCCGCTTAAGGAAAGTTTCATAACTCCAGTATGAGCGAGCACCACGCCCTACTCTCGATTCCGCCGGGTCAACATAAATCAGACGACCCGCCACGCAACCAACTGTCGCATCGGCGAAGCTTGGCATCATCACGCGCAGTACGTCTGGTTCGTAAAGACTGGTCGCGTCGGAAAAAAGAATGATCTCGCCGCGCGCTTCCGCGACGGCCATATTCTGCGCCGCAGTCTTACCCAGTCGCCGCGGTTGGCGCACCAGACGCACGCTGCGATCGGCGAATGCATATGCGATTTCGTCCGTGCGATCGGTTGAACAATCGGACGCGACGACTATCTCCATGAGCTCGCGCGGATAATCCAGCGCTAAAGTGTTTTCAAGTTTGGCAGCCAGGTCGCGCTCTTCGTTGTAAGCCGTAACGATCACACTGACGGAAGGCTCAAAGGCGCCGCGGCTAACTTCGCGCGGACGTAGCCGGCTCATGATCAAGAGCAGGAGCGGATAGCCGGCGTACACATAAGTCAACGCCGCCGCGGTTAACCAGAAAATTATCTCCGCCGCTAACTTCATACTCATATCGTCGCGACTCCGCCTTTGTGGCTAACTTCCGAAGCAACGTTCACATGGCTCAGCTTTCGTCGTTTCTCAAGCACAACTTCCTTTCCAGTCTCGTATTCATATAGCCGGCGCAAACACACGGCATAGGCGACCAGGTAATAGACGTACCAGAGATAGGCTACCGAAGCGAAGAAGCTGCAAACCATGTAGCCGACGAGCGATGCCTGCAAACCTATAGCTAAATAATAGAAAGGCGAATTAGCTTTCACATCGAGGGTTTCGCGCGCAATCTGTCCGAGTTTCTTGAGCGGTTTGACAATGAACATTGTGTAGCAAACCAACGCCGCCATTCCCATCTCACCCGCGACTTGCGTGTAAGAGTTGTGGGTCACTAGCCCTCGATGCGACATTTCGGGCGCGTAGTTACCCATTCCGATGCCGAGCAATGGATGGCGAATAGCTACGTACAATGACCTGAAAAGCTCTCCGCTTCGCGCATCAGAAGAGCCCAGCGGGTCCAAACTCGGGACGAGAATTGAGGCGAGCCGCAACGCGTAGCTGGGAACCAGCGCCAGAAACGCAGCGACGATCAGGAAACCAACGACAATGATCATAAACCGGCGACGCTGACCGGCTTTCCAGGCAAAGAAAGTCAACGCCACGAGTAAGCCAATAAAGCCTCCGCGCGAGTACGTGAGCACGATGCCTGAGAACATCAGGACCACACCGCTGCCGAAAAAAACCTTGAGGGCCAGACTCCGCGAACCCAGCAATAGCGAGATCGCGATCGGAACTATAGTTACTAGGAACAGCGCCATATCGTTCGAGTTACCGAAGATGCCTCCACCCCTGCCCGCGGCACGGTAGCCTTCAACGGTCATCAATCCCAGACGATAGTCATTGATTGCTTCGACGCTTAACCAGAGGCCCGCAGCGAGTGCCAACAGCAGCAGTCCCTTTAGTCGCGCCTTAGTCCGCACCACATTCACCATCACTATGAACATCACCACGCAGCGGATAAAGGTGCCGCTAAATTCCTGCCAGGCGTGAGGGGGATTAATGGCAAGCGGAATCGAAAGCAAGCCGGTCAGACAAAAGAGTAGAACAAGATTTACTTCCGAGGGACGAGCGGTGAGTGTGCCTTCCAATGAAAGCTGAGTGGGCATGAAAAACGCCAGTGTCGCGAGGCCAACGATAAGGGCTATTGATGCGGTCAGAGGCGACGGATAAAACTCTGCCGGCCGCGCATAGAGCACTATGGTGAAGAGAACAAGTGCTGCATAGGTTAAGCCATGACCGCGCTTTGACCTCCACTGTCCGCCGGTGGAGAGCTGCGGAGATGGAGATTCGACCTGCCCGATCGGCGAACTATTAACTGTTACTTTCGAACTGATTGATGGGGGAACTGCTGTAGGTTTGCCCTCATGAGCGGCTCGCGCTTGCCGCGTCGGACTGACGGGTTCGTAATCAGCTCGGACTGGGAAACGCACAGCGAGACGTCCCGGTCGCACCGGATCAATGTCTAGTTGTTCACACCGAAGTTTCACTTTTATCCGGGCCTCAAATATCAAAAGAAGCTGCTACGCTTAACGCGCCGCAGCCTCGGAATCGCAAGTATTAAAGGCTCTTGAAGAAGCCACGAGAAATTAGACCACCACTTCGTTTTGCTCTCCGACTAACACAAGTTCCTTGACGCGCTCGCGTAGTGCACCTTCGAATCTCCTGGCTTCCTCTATCTCAGAGAAAGAAAGCGCGCGTAACTCTTGTTCAATCCTTCGGCGGTAATCCGAGACGAGCGAATCCGAAACTCCCAAAACGGCTGCGACTTCGAGCTGGGTGGAATGTTGCGGGCTCAAATAGCAATGCCAAAGCACTCCGAGAATTCGATTGTATTGCTTGATCTTTCCGCGAACCGTTTCGTGGAGATTCGCCAGAAAGTGGTCTACAAACCCGGCAGCTTCGTTTTCGGATTCACGTCGCAACAGCCCTTGTTCCGGATCCTCGCCCTTGTCAACGGGTTGAAAATGATTGCCGTCGCCGTCGTTGTCATCCCCGTCGAGTGGCACGAGGTAGATGTCCATGACCGGAAGCCGCGACATGACAAGACTGCGAAGCGCTCGAACGTCTACTGGCGAATCGACCGCGTCGAGTACAGACACGATGAGATCTTCAAGGTCTGAATTACTGATTACGACCTGCGAGTCGCCTGTGCACCCAACCATCCGCGTGTCGCGCGCACGCACTGGAATCATGTGAACGCGCTGTTCGACTTCGTGCGAATCGCGGCGACGTTTGCCATCGGCCCACTCGCTAAGACCGTAAACACGATCAGCTAATCGGCGGTGCGGCTCATCTCCCGTGCCGCTGGTGTCAAACCGACGGAAGTTGGCGCTGGACTGGATCAGAGTAGAGATGCGGCGCGCCAGACGATAACTTTCGGGGTGACGCTTCCGTAGTTCGGCGGTGAGCAGGTTGGTTAGTTCAATCTGGCCGATTTCGCACTCGATCTCGTAATCCGTCATCTCAGTTTCGAGATAATGTTCGAATCGGTTCTTGCTCAGCAGTTGAACGAACAGCTCCTGAGTCAGGTCTGTAAACGCGCTGCTGGCGCCTTCTTCCACCAAGAGGCCTGCGCTCCTCGAGGCGCGCACTAATGGATGGTGTGAAACGATGCGATGCAATTCAGACCACAGCCGGTTGACGTCAGAGCTGCGAAGGCTTTCAACCCACTTGCCGCTCTTGGCCATGCGTTCGGCTGAACGCTTGGCACGAGCAGTTTGCGGTTGTTCGCCGACTGGGCTGACCTCAAGTTCTTTTTGGACTTCGCGACTTAGAGATTTCACAGGGGTTATTCTTTATGTGACAGGATGGTGAAAATTCAGTGGTTTGGCGGGACTTTCGAACTGGCTGTGGGATCCGTCGGTCAACTGTGTCGACCGTGGTGCTTCGCGAAAGAAGGGAGCCCGTTGGTAAGGCAAACAATCCTTAAGAGAAAATGTGACTAGCCGGTGGGGCCTCTGCTTGATCGTCTTTGTGGTTTTTGCCCGAATTATCCTGCGAAAACAGGTGGGCCGCCTGGAATGAGCGTCAAAGAGTAGGAGCTCTCTGACTAGCGGCAAGCATCTTAGCAACAATCCAACGAATGAGCAACATGTTTTTACACACCGGGCAACCTATTGATTCCAGACCAGAAAAGGCTGGATTGGGCGGAGAAGAATATGGAAGGTTTGTCGGATTAAACCTATTAAGCTGTTGAACAAGCGCACTGACCGCGGGCGTTCTTAAGAGGTTGAGGCGACAAGCAAATTGCCCCCTTGCGCTCCTCTATCCGTCCGTGGTTCCGTATTCAAAATCCGACAGTCAAACCTAGTCGCTTGGGCGAAATCTAGGGGGCAAATAGATGAAAGCCGCGAGTGTAAAGTCGTTCAGCAAAAAACTAGCTTGCCCCTCTTCCAATCTATTGCTCTCCTTCCGCCGTCACGCGCTTGCCCGAGAGATAGACTTCCTTATCAAGAATCACCTGACTAATTGCGATTTCTGTTATTGCGAGCTTCCCCTGCTCGCGTTTTACACGCCGCCTCGCAAAGGAGAGCGTCGCGCGCCGGAGTTACCAATCAATCTAAGGGTCTTGGCTGAGTCTATTTTAGGGCGGGATAGATCGGAAACCGTCGTCAGTGAGAGTACGGGAGGCTAGAACAAATCATCGTAAGCGATCCACTTGGCATTCCTTCTGATTTTCCTGCATTAAGAATAAAGCTCTTCAATCAAACGCTCAAACTTCCCGTCAATAACACGTCTCTTCACCTTAAGCGTGGGTGTCAACTCACCGTTGTCGATGGAAAACTCTTCCGGTATTAACGCAACCCTTCGGATTCGTTCATAGTCGGCTAGTTGCTTAGTGAGAAGCGCCACATCGTTCTGCACGATTCTTATCGCTGCGGGATAGCTGGCAAGATCCGCTCGATCCGGAGGGAACTTTTCACCTGCATCAGACAATGCCTGCCTTACAGCTTCCCATTCCGGAACGATCAGTGCCGCGGGTTGTTTGCGTCCGGAGCCAACGACCACGGCCTGGCTCACAAACTCGCTTTGCTTCAGTAGACTCTCAATTTGTTGCGGGGCTACATACTTACCGTTTGAAAGCTTGAAGAGATCTTTCTTGCGATCTGTAATGTAGAGACGATGTTCGTTATCCAAATGACCAACATCTCCAGTGGCAAACCATCCGTCGCTCAAAACCGAGGCTGTCTCCTCGGGATGGCCGTAATAGCCGCGCATGACATTTGGGCCACGCAAAAGAATCTCGCCGTCTTTTGCTATAGAAACTTCGATCCCTTCAAATGGCAAACCGACTGATCCAATTTGATTACTCTCGGGTCGATTGGCTGAGACAATGCACGTTTCTGTTGCACCGTAACCCTGCAGGATGGGAATTCCGGCTGCGAAGAAAGCGTAAGAAAGTGCCGGCGAAAGCGGAGCGCCGCCCGACACGAAATACCGCAACCGACCTCCGACACCTTCACGCCACTTTGAAAAGACCAAACGGTCTGCGATTTTGTGTTGTAGCGCCAATTTTGGCCATATTCGCCCGCCTTTGTCTCTCACCTCCGCGTAACGCTGTCCAATCTCAAGCGATCGAACAAAGATTCGTCGCTTCAGTCCCTTCTGCGAAAATCCCTTCTTTACGATCCGGTGATAGACCTTTTCGAACAAACGCGGCACGGCCGTCATGATCGTAGGTCTCACCTCGCGCAGATTTTCACCTACCTGATCAAACGATGCGGTGTAGTAAACGGAAACTCCGTTGTAGCAGAAGATGTAATAACCGGTGCGCTCAAAAATGTGAGACAAAGGCAGAACTGACAATGCGATATCGTGGGACGAAATCGGCAGGCCTGCCGTAATGGCGAGCACGTTCGTCATGAAGTTGGAATGAGTCAGCATCACGCCCTTCGGGTCACCCGTGGTACCGGAAGTGTAAATAATTGTAGCGAGGTCGTCCGGTTTGATTGCCTTCAAATAGGCGTCGAAAGCAGTGGGATGATTCCGCGCACGCTCGGCGCCACGATTTTCCACGGCCTCTAACGTGCTGGATCTTTCAATGCCCTCGGTTGATTGAGCTTCAAAGAAAATAATACGTTCAAGAAAATCCAAACCGTCCAACGCCTTGGCCGCGTGCTTAAAAAGCTTGCGATTGGAAATGAAGATAGCCCGAGCGCCGGAGTCAGTGAGGATGTATCGAATCTGATCTACGGCCTGAGTAGTATAAATCGGAACATTAATGGCGCCGAGACTCAGGATGGCAAGATCTGCAATAGACCACTCGGGCCGATTTTCTGACAGTAGCGCTATTCGATCGCCGGGTTTTATTCCCAGTTCTGCCATTCCGAGAGCAAGATTTCGAACGCGGTCCACAAAGGTTTCAGCCGAGATGTTTACCCACTTCCCGTCAGACTTGTGGTTCAAGGCATCCGGTTTCCCATGTTTCAGCGCTGCCTGAAGACATAACCCGGGAACGGAGGTAGCCGTTTCAGGCTCTCGATCTTTGCTGAATGCTGTTTTCGCAGAAGCTGCTGAAGCCAAATGTGTGGCGCCTCCTTATTCCGATCCCGGAAGAACGAATTGCGAGATTGGGGGTTCTAGACGTCGATCATACTACAGGCTGCACGTGCTCATTTAGCTCGCCGGATACCGCCGGCTCTGATTTGCTCACACTGGCGGGCTCTCGGCGATGACGTTTCTTCCGCCGACTTTGCACATCCTCGACGCGTCCGTTCATCGTCGCCAAGCCAGCCATCACCAGAAACAAAAGGGCGTTCGAAGGTGTATGCAGCGTAAAATCAAAAAAACTGTGCACCAATACAGCAAAACAGCCTGCCAGCGCACCGGTGGCAACGCCGCTTCGAAAATCATCGCGGGATGCGCGCCGCGAAAACCCAATACGGAACAGACTGATAACGAAGAAGAGTCCGAGGGCAGCTCCGATGATCCCGCCATCAGACAGCACCTGAAGATAATCGTTGTGCGCTTGTTCCAAACGGAAAAGGCCGTTCCTTGAATCGTAGCCGGTATAGACAACGCCGAAGGCACCCAGCCCCGTGCCCATGAAGGGATGTTGCTTGATGATGTCAACTGTCACACCCCAGAAGTGCGCACGCCCGGTGGTTGGGTCATCAGTATTGACCGTGCCAACGAAGCGGCTTAATGCGTCTTCTCCTCCTAGCAATACGACGCCTGCAAACAACGCTACGACCAATACTAACGCCAGTCCCGCCTTCACTGCCCCGCCTCTGATTAGACTTTTCTTTTTGGTCAACTCTCTTTTCTTCCGGTGACGGCGCAATCCCATGGTCGCCACGATAAAGAGAATTTCGGCGACTAAACTAATAATGCCGCCGCGAGAGTTAGTCATGACGAGCGCGACGCCCATAAGGCCTGCCACGAAGAGGTAAATTATTCTTTTCTCCTTTTCAATAGCTCCGGAGAACAGTAATCCAAGTGGCAACGCGAGGGTTAATTCCATGTAGCCGGCAAAGTGGTGACGATTTATGAATGGACCGAAGGGCGTGCTCTGGGTTAACTCCCGAAGCCAGAAAACTTTGTTAGGACTGGTGAATGATTGGGTAAGACCGAAGATGGCGAGCAAAAAACCAAAAATAGTAATCGTTCGAACCAACAAGCGTAATCGTTTCGGCGTGTCAGTAAAAACAAGTGTGGCAGCGAAGTAAATAAACAAAGCTGCGATCTGAACCAGCACCAGCCGCGTCGCGTATGGATCAAACGAGAGACTCTTCACCGGTGAGATCGACGAGACGTCCGCATTGCTCGGACTCCTAAGCGGAAGTAGTTGAATCACACCCAGGAGTAACATCCCCAGCAGCGGCAACTGCAACACGTTGCGGCTGATTCGAACGGTGCCGAGGTTCCAGCTATCGATGACCCACAGGATCAGAATTGTTACGGCGCCCAGAAAAAAGATTGCCAGTGCCCAATAGTGAACCGTTCCGTAAGCGAGAGCCGAAAGGATGATTGCCACACAAATTGTGAGGAATGCGAAGCGGCTTGCCAGCGTGTGCTTGATCCTATACGACGTGTATCTGACCACGGGCGCCACGCGAACGTTAGTTTCCGCGGAAACCAGCTCGCTATTTTCTGGCCTTAAGATTGAAGTCGTCATACCAAACGGTGCCAAAAATGGGGCAAATCGGATTCTCGGCCCCACATGAGTTGCGGCTAACACTCAGGAGTACGGCTTCAGTTTTTGGGGCTGTCTTGAAGGACAACGAAATGCGCTGCCAATCGCTGCTACCGTTGGGCGCCGGTTCCGCGGCGGCCAACTGTCCGCTGTTTGTCGCATCTGCAATCGCTACAAACGGAGTTGAAGCACTGACGAGCTTATCCGTCTTTACGTAACACTCTAACTCGTATTGTGTATCAGGCGCGACAGGAACCAACTGAGCCACATTAACCGCCTCAAGGTTCGAGCGAACCTGTAAAAATATTCGCAAACTCCGACTGCCCGAATGTCCCAGTGCTGCGGTTATTCCTATCTGCACTTGCGAAAGAGATGGCACTTGCCAGCCAAACGGAGATGACGGCCCGTGCGCGAGATTATCTTCAAACCCTGGATCGAGAATTTTTCCGATCCCTGCGTGGTACGCCGGACCGGGCGCGACTGAATTCCAAATCTCGATAGCCTTATGGAAATCCCCGGCCTTGATCAAACTAGTAATTATGGCATCAGCGGTGACGCGATTGGACCGTTTTTCACTCTCGTTCAAGCTATTCCAAAAACGCAGTCCTTCATCAACTTTGCCACGCGCCAACAAGTAGTTTGCAAACTCTGCACGAGTGCCCGGGTTGCTCCCGACCGCAGCTTTGAGCGATTCAAAGTCGTCCTTGTTTATTTGCCAGGCAAGATTGAAGAGCTGAGGTCTAAGTTCAGGATGCGCATCACTGGCCACCTGCAATTCGGCAAAAGCTTCAGGATAACGATCGGTTCTTATCAGCAGATTGCCCAGGTACCAGCGCGGATAGGAATACGATGGCGCCAGCCTTACTGCTTCCCGCAAAGCTTTTTCCGACTTCTCATGTTCACCGGCCTGCTCGAGAGCCTGGCCCAGTTCCATCCAGAATCTGTAATCGTTCGGCGATAAGCTGACAGCTTTCTCATATTCCGCCACGACGGTTGAGATACGATCGGGTGGAAGTTTTTTGTGGATAATATTTCCGAGTCTCCAATGGGCCAGCGGATCGTTCGGAGCCAGGAACACAGCCATCTGTGCGGTATCCGGGCCGGTATCTTCACGATTGAAATACTCCGCCAAGGTGTTGCCGACATACCATCGAACAACAAACCAGGAAGCAAACAGTGCGACCAAAATTGTAAGTAGCATTATTAGCCGCGCCAGCATGCTGGTTCTAAATTCAATGAGTTGATCAGGCATACGTACGGTGTGTTTGGAAGGTTGGTGCCAAGATAAGTCTTGCTTGAATCTAGTCTACGCTCTCAATGATTATGCGCATCCGTTTCACGGCGATATCCTCGGCGCGACAAAAATCCAAAACCCTCTGAAGCCGTTCCTCCGGCATATGGGAACTCGAAATCAGCACCTCCTGGACGTCCTTTTGTTTACAGACCAGTTTTAGATCTCCGTTTCCGCTGTATACCTTCAGGCCGTGCATCACTTTGCCTGTCTTCGCGGGATCGTCGTCAATGAAACCAACCGGCGAATACTTCAAGTCGCGATTATTTAACAGCTCTCTCAATAACAACTCGCCGGCATCACCGGCACCATAGATCAGCACTCGCTGTCCCCGTTCACTTTGCGAAACGGGAAGCACCTGCCGAAACAAGCGAAAAGCCATGCGACTGCCAGCCAAAAACAGAAGCATCAGTAGTCCATCGACGATAAAAACCGTGCGCGAGAATCCTTCGAACCGAAAAGTAAATAGGACAGCCAGTACGCTCAGAATGCTGCTTAGAGCTATGGCCTTCACGAAGACTATTAGATCATCCACGCTGGTGTACCGCCAGATGCCACGGTAAACACCCATCACCAGAAAAGAGGCCATCTTCACGAAAACGAGCACAGGCAAAGTTTGCAGGAACAGTTTCCAGGCATAGCTTCCGGAAAGCGCCCCGAGCTTGACTGCATATGCGCACCAGTACGCGAGAATGATGAGAACTACATCCAGCAGCACTTCGAAGATGCGTCGCTTGTATGAGAGGTCGATAAGGAATGCGTAAAGATAATTGTCTTTAACTGCCAGGGCCTCTTCCGTTTCGTCGTAGACTTTGACACCCGCCAGATATACCCCCAACAGCGTCAGCAGAATGGTGAAACCCGCAATTGCTGCCAGGCTCACGTCAAGATTCACCCGTTGAACCAGCAACGCCAGTACACCCGACAGCGCGGCAAATCCATAGAGCATCAACACCGCGTGACGTTCTGACATGCCCAACGCCACCAGGCGATGTGAAGTGTGATCACGACCACCGTGCGACGCAGCGCGTCCTGAAAATTTTCTAAGGATGGTGACGAATGTAGTGTCAAAGATGGGAACGAACAACACCAGGATAGGAACAGCAAGCACCGGCAGCCAACTTCTGGATCGACCGCCGGATACGTTTACCAGCGCCGCACTCGCCAGAAAGAACCCGATAAACATCGAACCCGAGTCGCCCATGAAGATCGATGCCGGATGCGAGTTGTAAACCAGAAAGCCTAACAGTGCGCCGGCGAAGATGATCAGCATCAGGGCTTCTGTGTTCTGGCCAGTGCTCATGAAACTTAACGCCAGAAACGACGCCGCAATAACCGCTATTCCGGCAGCCAAGCCGTCCATGTTGTCCAGTAAGTTCAGTGCGTTTGTGATTCCGATGAGCCAGAAAATCGTCAACGCCATGTTAAGTGACGAGTAGCTGGTCCATGGTAGGCTCAGGCCGTAGTAGATGATGAAGGCCGAGCCCATTACCTGTCCGATCAGTTTCTGATAAGGCTTGATATGCAGCAGGTCATCCGCGAGTCCAACCAGGAATAGAAACGTGCTGGCTCCGATAATCACCCACCCGTAAGTATTGCGAGGAACAAACGCGGCGTAGGCGATCACAACCGCCAGCCAGATAGCCACTCCCCCGAGCATTGCGGTGGGCTGCTTATGCCAGCGGTCCGTTTTTGGTTTGGCGACCATCCCCAGACGCCGCGCCATAATTCGTACGAGAGGCGTCAGCAGTAGCGCCAACACGGCCGAAGCGGCCACAGCCAAAGGATTGAGTGCGTCTAAGGACATAACTGAAAGCGTGATTGGAACTGGTCAGACCAGGCAGTGTAAGAGGAAAGCTAATCGATACTTGACATCAAATCAAGTCGGCACGAGTCGTAAAGGGGGCGGTTTAGTCATCGAGCGAAGAGGGTCGGCCGCTGTGAAAATTAATTACGCTTTCCAAAATTCCATCCAGGCGCATCTGCGGCTGAAACCCCACTAATTGCTTGATCTTTGAGATGTCGGGTATGCGGCGCGGCATATCTTCGAACCCCTCCTCGTATGCCTCATCGTAGGGAACAAAAACGATCTCAGAATCTGAACTGGTAAGGGCCTTAACCTTTTCCGCTAACTTAAGGATCGAGATTTCTTCAGTCGAACCAATGTTGTAGACCTGTCCGACAGCGTCCCCATGGTCCATTAGCTTGATCAGTGCGCCCACCACGTCGCCCACGTAGCCGAAGCAGCGTGTTTGTTTGCCGTCGCCGTAGACCGTGATGGGACGACCCGCAAGTGCCTGCTTCACAAAAGTCGGGATAACCATTCCGTAACGGCCGGTTTGACGAGGTCCTACAGTATTAAAGAGTCTGACGATCGTGGTAGGGAGTTTCTTCTCGCGCCAGTAAGCCAAAGCCAGAAACTCGTCAATCGCCTTTGAGCACGCGTAGCTCCAGCGCCCTTTCGTGGTCGCACCCATAACAAGATTGCCGTCTTCCTTGAAGGGGACGTCGGTGCTCAGGCCATACACTTCCGAAGTCGAGGCAATCAGGACGCGCTTTTGTTTCTTGTTTGCCAGCGCCAATACCACTTCGGTACCGCGCACGTTTGTTTCGATCGTGCGCACCGGGCTCTCAACTATCAGCTTCACTCCGACGGCGGCCGCCAAGTGAACCACCACATCGGACTGATCGACAAGTTCGGCCGTGACTGGCTGGTTATGGACGGAATCAATCGTGTATTGAAAACGCGGATTGTTCTTGAGGTGTCGAATGTTTTCAATGGTTCCCGTCGACAGGTCGTCGATGATGAGCACTTCGTCGCCTCGTTGCAAATATGCATCCGCCAAATGAGATCCGATGAAGCCGGCGCCGCCGGTGATGAGTACCCGCAAAGTTTTGAACTCCTTTTGTTCGAAATATGCCCGATGACTTGTTTGTACTTCCTCTTTCGCCGAGGCCGACAAACTAAAGTTTGTCAGACATACTAATGTCCCTTTTTCAGCAAATCCGCGTACAAACTCTTGATATCTGTTAACAATCGCTCTTTTGAATAATGGGCCAGAACGAATTGTAAACCACGCTCACCGATTTCGCGACGCAGCGCCTCATTACCTGCCAAGTGGGCCAACCCAGCTGCAAACCCTCGCGCATCATTGGGGCGGACGCGGACGCCGCGTTCGCACACCACAAATGCATCATCGACTCCCTCCGAAAGCGGTTGACCCAACAGATCGACAACGCCACCGACGGCTGTGGAAATCACGGGCCGTGCATTCGCCATGGCTTCGATCAGCGTGAGTGGCGTGCCTTCGTTGCGCGACGTAAGGGCTACGATATCAAGAGCGGGATAAAAATTCTCCGGATCGCGACGGCTACCCACAAAAATGACATCGTTAACTAATCCGCTAGCTTGCGCCTGCTGCTCAAGCTCGTTGCGCAGATGTCCGTCACCAATAACTACGAAACGCGCGCGCGCGGGCAGTGGTTCATTTGCAAACTGTTTCTTGAATTCCGCCGCGGCTTGCAGAAAAAGTTCGTGGTTCTTGATCTCAGTAAGCCGGCCAACGATGCCTATCAGGATGTCATTGGCGTTTGCGCCCAACTCGTCGCGCAAAATATTGCGGCATTCCTGCCGGCGGGCAAAAAAGCCAGTGTCCAATCCCAGAGGAATTACGGCGAACCGATCAGCACGACCGACCCCAAACTCCTCGTTAATCTCCCGGCGCTGTTGTTCGCTGATAACGACGATGCGATCGGTTGCGATCCGAGCAAGGAGCTTTTCTATCGTCAGGAAAAGCCCGGTCTTTCCTGGCCCATAGTAGCTGTGAAAAATATGACCGTGGTAGGTATGGACGAAACGACAAGCACGCGGCTGCCCGAGCAGTGCGCGAAGTGTCAACCAACGATAAAGCAATCCTGCCAACCGTCCGACAGTGCCGGCTTTCGCGGTATGGGTATGAACGATGTCAGGCTGCTCGCGGCGAAAGAGGCGGTAGAGCTTCCAGATCGTGAGCGCGTCTTTCAGCGAAATCTCGCGGCTCATCTCGGGAACAAAAATCGGTTCGACGCCCTTCTCGGCGGCGAAGTAGCCCATGTCATCTTCGCCAGGAGGAACTGTGCCCGCTATCAGGAGAGAATCAAACTGCGGAAGGGACAAGCCCTCGGTGAGCCAAACGACATGTTTCGCCGGTCCACCTACATTGAGACGTGCGATAACCCGAACGATCTTCATGTTGTGGCCGGTTGCTGCGAGTGATGAGGAGGTGAATCAATTGTCCATGCGATAGATCGTGCCTGGATCGTCCTCATGTCGGATTTCATCTATCGCTTCTTTCTTGTTGAAGCCCATGTAGAGACGGTTAGCACAATTGATCACGATGCCGGGACTCGAACCTATATTCTGATAAGCATGAACTACGCCGGCAGGAATTAGGACAGACTTTGGATTGTCCTCTCCGACTACCAGCGTCGTCATGTAATTGAAAGTTTCCGACTCTGCCCGGTTGTCCCACAATCGCAGTTTGAAATTGGACGGGCCAAGGAAACAGAAAAGGTCAGCCTGCGAGACATGTTCATGCGGGCCGCGAGTCACCCCGGGTTTAGTTAGTGATGTATACGCCATGACCGGATAAAACTCGGCATTCAGTTCATCCTGGCGAAAGAGCTCAACCAACCAACCGCGCGCATCAGTGAACCTTTTGAGGTCGCGAATAACAACATCATTGATTTCGCCGACCTTGAAAGCTTCAGGCGTTGATACTGATTTCGGTTGCACGATTCAGCTCCATTCTGTTCGCACCAGTGTCCGCCACCAGGTTCGACGCGCGCAAAAGACTCTCGAATGTACCGGCATCTGTCCACCAGCCCTCGAGCTCCTCCCATGTCATTTCATTGCGTTGGATATAAGCATTGTTAACATCAGTTATTTCCAGTTCGCCACGCCCTGAGGGCTCAAGCGTGCGGATAATGTTGTACACCTCGGCGTCATACAAATAGATTCCGATTACTGCATATTCCGACTTTGGCACTTTCGGCTTCTCTTCAATACGGAGAACTTTTTGACCGCTGAGCTCCGGAACACCAAAACGCTCCGGATCGGGTACTCGCTTCAAAATGATCTTCGCACCTCTCTGCTGTTGTTTGTACGCTTGAACTGCAGCCTGGATGTTGCCCTCAATTATGTTGTCTCCCAGCACAACGCAAACTGAATCGCCCGCGGCAAAGTGTTCCACGAGAGCGAGGGCCTCTGCGATGCCGCCTTCACCTTCCTGATAGGTGTAATTAATGTGCTTGAGACCGAACGCCTTTCCGTTTCCCAACAACTTGAGAAAATCGCCGGCAGAATTCCCGCCTGTGACGATCATGATGTCCGTAATCCCCGCATTCACCAAAGTCTGAATCGGGTAATAGATCATTGGCTGATCGTAAACAGGAAGCAGGTGCTTATTTGTTACGGATGTCAGTGGGCGCAAACGCGTTCCCAATCCGCCCGCCAGAACAATTCCTTTCACTTAGCAGCCTCCACGTAGTCCGGTAGACTAGTCAATAAATCTTTGAAACCACAACTCCAGCATTAACAGTGTCCAAAGCTGATGAGAGTAATCCCTTTCGCCTCGAGTATGTAACTCGACCATTTGTTTAACTACTTCTGCTTTAAAAAATTCTCGTTTCAGCGCCTTTTCTGAAAGAATCGTCTCACGCAGGAAAGGTTGAAGCTGACCGCGAAACCAATGTCCAATCGGAACGCCAAATCCCATTTTTCGCCGGTTCAAGTTTTCCTGCGGTAATATTTTCTTCAACATTTGCTTCAGCAAGTACTTCGTAGTGAGCCCGCGCAACTTAAGGTTTTCCGGCAAGCTGGCCGCAAACTCAATTACGTGATGATCGAGAAAAGGTGAGCGGGCCTCAAGTGAAACTGCCATCGTTGCAATATCCACCTTCACCAGGAGATCATTTGGCAGGTAAGTCTTTATATCCGATAACAGTGCCGCGTCGACAATGCCTTTACCATTCGCACCGGTAAACCACGGTCTGAGCATGTCACTCACACTACTGCCTTCCGTTTCCCGGCGAAAACCCTCCGTGTAGAGGCTCTGTTTCGCGTCTGCATCAAACACACTTACCCAGCGAAGATAGCGTTCGACCTTGGGTAACGAAGCCGCTTCGAGAAAGCGCTTGATGTCTCTGACGCGGCTGCGTTTTGTCTCCGACGATGGCAGCAATCCGACTGCCTGCCTCACAAGAGAATCTCGAAGCACGGCGGGCACGCGGTAATATCGCTCGGCCAGTCGCATCGCCGCGTAACGCTCATATCCGGCGAACGACTCATCTCCACCATCACCGTTTAGCGCCACAGTGACATGCTTGCGCGTTTCCCGGGCAACATAGTAAGTAGGGATAGCAGAGGAATCCGCGTACGGCTCGCCGTAATGCTCGACTAACAACGGCAAGACCTCCAGAGCGTCGGGCCGCACGATGAATTCATGATGGTCGGCGCCAACGTGGTCGGCGACACGTCGCGCATGCTTCAACTCGCTAAAATCCTGCTCTTCAAATCCAATCGAAAAAGTCTTAACCGGTTCGCTCGACTCCTGGGCCATGAGTGCCACCACGGCACTCGAATCAATACCACCGGAGAGAAAAGCGCCAAGCGGCACCTCGGACATCAATCGAACCTTTACGGCGTCACGCAAAATCCCAATCGCACGCTCGCCAGCTTCCTGCTCGGTGATATCAAGTTTCTTCGAGAAGTCCGGCTGCCAGTATTGCTCGATTCTTATTTCGCCTTTGCGCAAACGTAGGCTGTGGCCGGGTTCCAGCTTCTGGATTGCTCGATAAGCCGTGAGGGGAGCGGGAACACACATGAAGGACAGATACTGATGTATGGCCTCGTGGTTGACGTCCCGGGAGATGGCGGGATGCAGCAATAACGCGCTGAATTCGGATCCAAAAATGAATTGACCATTCACCTGGGCATAGAGAAGCGGTTTCTTGCCTACGCGATCGCGAGCCAGGAAGAGTTCCTGACTGCGCTCGTCCCAAATAGCAAACGCAAACATTCCGCGCAGATGTTTGGGACACTCGGCCCCGTATTGATCGTAAGCGTGGACTATTGCTTCGGTATCGCTGTTTGTATAAAAGGTGTGGCCGAGTTTTTCAAGCTTTTCGCGTAGTTCGCGGTAGTTGTAGATCTCACCATTAAAAACAATCCAGGCGGTGCGGTCCTGGTTATGAATTGGTTGTTGGCCTCCTTTAACATCGATGATTGAAAGCCGCCGCATGCCAAGTCCAACATGCCCGTTCACATAAAACCCATCATCATCGGGACCGCGGTGACTGATCGCGGCACACATTCGTCCCAGCAACGCCTGGTCGATATCTGTCCGATCGCTATGAGCTATACCTACGATTCCACACATAACAGTTGACCACAGCCCCGTATTTCTATCAGGCCGACCTTCCACGGCGGGCTTTGAAGGTCGCCGCCTGTTGAGCCAGTAACTCGGTTCGAGCTGCTAATGCCAGGCGTTTTTTTTCCTCTCTCTTTTCTTTGAGTAATACAAAGCCGACTGCGACGAAGATGAAATAGAACACCAGCAACTGAGCACGTTGCCGATAAGCGGTGCCTACGTTTCCTTGAAACATCGAATAGGCGAGCGTGAGCATGACTGTGAAAATAAGAATAGGAGAAATCATTCGCAGCCTATACCTGATTGAAAACCATATCCCAAGCACAAGCATGGGAAACGACGCCCACCATATGATCATCTCCGGCACGGTGATGCTTTGACGCAGTGACGCTACCTGCCACGGGAAAGGTGCGAAAAGCAGATAAACCACTCCGAGGGGTATAGTGGATAGCGCGCCTGAAGTGGTAGAGACGTCTTCGTCGCTCCCAAAACCAGACTCGGCTCTTGTTGCGAGGTCCAAACGGCTGCGCTGGAGGGTTTGCAGGTCACCGAACTGCTCAAATTGAACAGTGGCTGAACGAGTAACTCCCATGTAGACCAGAGCTATACCAAGCAGGACTACAGCGGCAAATTGGCGCACAAAACTTGTAACTGTAACCTTTTGCATGCCGATGACGAATGCGCCTCCGATCGCGACGCAAATCATGTAAAAGACATAAAACCGCAGGCTTAGCAGGGCCAGCAACGAGCAAGTCAACACGACAATGTATTTCAAGCTCAGCTTCTCACCGAGTTTCAAAGTAGCCAAAATGGACAACGCCAAAAAAAACACAATGGGCCCGTCTTTGAGTCCCTGAGCTGACCAAAGCACCAGCGATGGGTAGAAGGCGACTGCCATACCCGCCAGACGCGCTACTTTGAGATTATTAAATACTTGATAGGCGCACAAAAAAATAATAACTGCCGTGACGGCGCCGAGGACCGCGTTTACCAGTTGAATTGCCAGCATGTTCCGCCCAATAAATTGGTAGATCCCGGCGACCATATAAACCATCCCCCAACCCTGGCCCGCGCCCTGTATGAACAGGTCGGCAATTCCTTGAGAGTATTTATCTCCAGCCCATCCTCGCAACTGCGCATCTCCAAAGAAGTCGTAGGTTAGTGCATCACCGCCAAAGAAATCCTGACCTCTAAATACAAAAATCGCCGCGCCTATTATCATTCTAGCCAGGAGCCCCGCCACAAATAGCCTCAATAAGAGTGGGCCATCAGCGCCCTGACGATAAGCATAAATACCTGCAGGGATAGCCAGTGCCGTGCACAGCAACACGGCTCTAGCGCTGTCTCCAGACGTTACCGTTCCATAGTCCAGGACGTAGGGCTCGACCATTACAGGTACGAAGACCACGATGGCGGCGCCCAAAACGAGATAAAGCAATGCAAGAAGTGCATTCATGGAGGAATCAACTACTGCTAAATATTATCCGGTAGATCTTTCCGCGTCTTCCGTTCAATCAGAAAACTGTCCTCTTCGTTCAACTCCCTAACTGGCTTAGCGGGCAGGCCCACAATCAATTGCCCTTCCCCCGTCAGTTCGCTTGTGATTACCGAGCCTATGCCCACGATACATTTTGAAGGCACTGATCCTCCAGGAGCGATTCGAATCTCTGAGCCAATGTAGGCAAAAGATCCTATATCGATGGGGCGGGTTCGCTGCCGGTTATGGGTCCAGAGCGAGGAATTGCGTCCGCCAAGAATTGACCTCCGCCCAATCGTCACACGATCTGTAAAGTCTATTTTGTGTCCTGCAGTAATGATACTTCCGTTGCCCAGTACAAATCGGGGATCCGTTGGGTTGACAACGTCAGGCTCGGGTATTGAATTGATCTCATTCATGCGCATTATTTCCGCGTAGCGCCCGATCGACACTTCGTCACCCCCGCGTATGACATTCAGATGTCCGATGCGGACGTGGTCTCCAATGATTAGCTTTTGCACGCCTAGAATCGCATTCAGGTTTCCAATCGAGGTGTCATCGCCGATTTCACAATGCTTCGCGTCGATTAAGCTCACTCCTATACGAACACGTTTACCGATCCGATAACCGAAAAACAAACGATAGGACGGGCGCTTGAGAAAGCTGGGAAGAAAAGCAACACACGCGAGCATTGCCAGGCGAAATCTGCTACTGCGATGCATGATCAGTCAGCACCGCCTCTCTGCTGGCCTCTGCATAGCGTAAGGCCTCGGCCAGTTTGTCCGCCTGGTCAGACAGAGAATAATGTTGGACGACATGGCGACGACCTGAAGTCCCCATCTGTTTACGCAGTTCCGCATCGGAGATTAATAGTTTCAAGGATTCCCGCCACTCGTCGTTGGTGACTGCGTTGAAATGGGTAACCCCTGCTTCCCCAATCTCCGTCAAAGCCCCGACAGGGGCCGCCACGAATGGAGTGCCCACGGCCATGTATTGAATAGCCTTGAATCCTGATTTTCCTGTTGCCCACTTTTCAGCATAGAGTTTGGGGTCTATCGGATACAGCCCAATATCGAAAGATTGAAAATCTTCCACCTCTCGTCCAAGCTTCCATTCGAGGTTTTCAATCTCCACACCCGGAATGCTCACCACTTCCCGCCCGGCGCCTACAATTTTGAGCTTGAAGCGATGGGTCCTGGCCAAGTCCTGCAGAACAGGGAAAATTGCCTCCAGGTAAGGAAATGTTGAGTGAGTTCCTATCCACCCCAAAATCAACAAGTCGTGCGGCGGGCGTTGTAACGGTCGAAAAATCTCGGTGTCAACCACTGTGGGGATTATTCGAGTTGTCGCTCCTTTGCTTTCCGCATACTCGGCAATCGCGCGATTACCACAAGTAACTACGCTGGCCCACCTTATCAAATCATCTGTCTTACTAAACCATTTGAGCGCCTTTCCGAGAGTTCCATAAGTGGGGCTAGTATAAGGAACGTAGGTAGCATCATCCAAATCGAGGACCATGGGACGTTTAAAAACCCTCACGACCAACCATTCAAAAAGGGGCGGCCCAAACAACATCGCCTCGCGCTGAACCAGCACGACTTGCGGCTGGGTAAGTAACAAAACGTCTCGCAGGCGCAGCAAAGCAGATCTAATCAGAGCCATGACTGTGCGTGTCACAGCCTGACGTTGATAGAGCTTTGCAAACAAATGCGAATCTAAGAATGGTCGGATTGTGAGGGTGATGCCTCGATCGGCGAGTGGCCGGACAAATTGCTCCAAACGATAGCGGGTGGCCGCAGCTTCAATAGGGTAGGAGGCCAATCCCAAAACTTTCATACGCTTGGCTTCCGAGTATTGCTCAGTTTCTGACCCGTCAACACCTTTTCCCACAAACGAGTGGATTGCCCCACCCCCACCCCTCGAATGTCGACAAGTCTTGGTTCAAGTTCACGGGATTGCCGCCAAGTTTCGTCCGCATAACTAGTCACTTCTGCTTGATTCATTTTCCTGATCGCTTGTGGGTGGGAAAGAAAGAGCAGCATGCATCTTCCGCCAGAGCGTTCACGCAGCCCTGGCTAAACTGCGTGCCGGCGTTAGGAACACTCTGGGCTGCACAATGTGCAGCGGTTCCTGGTCAGGCCCGGGTTGCGTACGAGGGAAGTGACGCGGTTAACGCGCTTCAGCTGTATCGCCTGCCTCGTCCTCCGGTTTTTCGTCGACATAGCCAGACGCGTAATAACCAGAATAATAATAGTCCCGAGTCTCAACCTTTACGTTGTTTAGAACAACGCCAAAGATGTGGGCTCCGACGTCAAGAAGTTGCTGCTTCGCACGCCTCACGACGGCCCGTGAACTTCTCCCGCCATGGACGACCAGAACTACGCCATCCACCATCGTGGATAGAATGGAAGCGTCGGTAAATGATATCGCCGGAGGCGAATCTATTACGATATGCGTAAACTGCTCGCTCAACGTTGCCAAAAGTTTCCGCATTTCATCCGAGCCCAAAAGTTCCGCGGGATTTGGCGGAACGGGACCCGAAGTAAGGAACTTGAGGTTCGGTTGTTTCTCATAGCTTTGCACAAGGTTATCCAGATTAGTCTCGCCAGAAAGCCAATTGGTCAGACCCCGAACGTTAGGGACCTCAAAGTGAGCGTGGAGTCTTGGTCGTCTCAAATCGCAGTCCACTATTAGAACCTCGGCGCCTGTTTGAGCCAACATGAAAGCTGTGTTCACGGCGGTCGTAGTTTTCCCTTCAGAAGGCTGACTTGAAGTCACCAGGATTGTTTTCGGCGGCTGACCGGCTGACGATAACAGCAGGGATGTGCGCAGATGTCTGTACGACTCCGCGATAGGCGAGCGAGCATCATTCACCAACGCCAGTGCAGTTGTCTCAACTGGAGTACTGGATGTCGGCAGGCGTCCCAGTCCGATCAAACGTGCGTGGTCACGGCTTGCAGGAATCAAGGCCAGGGCCGGGAGGTGTAGATAGCGGTCGACGTCGTCGACAGACTTTAATGTGTCATCGAGGAAGTCGAGAAGAAACGCAAGGCCGATACCGGCGCCCAGCGAAAGAAGGAAGGCTGCCACTATATTTCGCATCCGCTGCGGTCCGATGGGCGCCTTTGGTAACCGGCTGTACGTGGCGATAGACACTTCATTCGGCCGATCACCGGACGTTACCTGCATCTCACGTTGGCGTTGAAGCAGCGTGTTGAGAACTTGCTTGTTGGTTTCCAGCTCCTGCGACATAGCAATCAAATCGATTTGATCGCGAGTTTGTTGCGTGGTCGTCCCTTTCTGTTGTTCGTAGGAACGCCTTAAGAGACCTTCGCGGGCCGCAGCCGCCTCATAGCGCCTTTGCATACCCGTCACGATTTCGGAGGGAGCCTTGTCGAGCTCGGCCTCCAGGCCTTTTAGCTGGTTCTCAATTTTTTTAACTTCGTGCCACTCCGGGGTGTAAATAGTCAGAAGCGCATCACGCTTTTCTTTGAGGGAGGAGATTCGCTCTCTGAGTTTTTCAACCCTGTCCGAGGCGATGACGTCTGGTATCGAGAATCGGTCTTTCTCTTTTTTGGCTGCGTCCAGCTGAGCCTGAAGATTCTTTCTTTCATTTTCCGCTTGTAATAATTGACCGCTGAGGGTGGCGAGTCGTGCGGCTTCCAGGTTGGCAGACGGTTCGGTAGTTAAAGGCAGATTATGGTTCTTGGCATAATTAAACCTGGCTTCCTGGTCGTGCTTGATTTGGGTCTGCAGCCTGGCAATTTCTTTTGCGAGTGTGTCCTCAGCTTTTGTTGAACCGCTTGTGGCTCGTTCCAAATTATTGTTTACAAAAACCTCGGCAAGCGTGTTTGCAATCTTCTGGGCCAGCACGGGATCGGGATGAATAAATTTTATCTTGACGAGGCTGGTACTCGGAACCGGTTCCACTATCTCGCCGGCGATAATTGCATCTTCATAAGGTTCAAGCTGGGCCAATTGCTGGGGTGTTAACGCCTCACTGCCCACTTCGCTTTCGCCGACTACGGTCAGTGCGGGTGCGACGGCCGGCGCTGCAGGCACTATCTTCGGCGTGGAAAAGATACGCCGGAGAGACGCAAAAACGCCTGCCTGGTTTTGACCTCCGAAAAATGCTGGATTGTTCTTAAGATCGAGCGTGAGAACAACCTGGCGTGCAAGCGAAGGATTCTGAAGGAGTTTAAGTTGTGTTCCCCAGAAACTTGGATCGTTCTGGGCGTTAATAACAATTTCCTTAGTCTGCAGAACGCTCCTGGGTTTTTGTTCGATGCGAATGGTTGTTTCTCCCTGATAAATAGCCGGAGCGCGGAATGCCTGAATAGTCACCAGAGATGTAGTCACCAGCACCAAGCTCAGAATTAACCACTTTCTCTTGAGCACCACGAAGAGATAGTCACGCAGGGAAGCCGTCTCACCGGAAACTCCGTACGGCTTTGACTGGGATAGCTCCGACAGTGGCCGATCGATGCTGCGATCCAGGCCAGCTACGGGGATGAGACGATTATCTTGCGACATCATATATTTCTAAACCTTCAAGTTAAGATCATTCAAAAGATTGTAGAATAATAGCAGAGACCTGTGGTCTGGCAAGTGAAGACAGGCTTTCCAGCGCGGCCGGGCACAATGGCATTTCTAAAGGGGGAGCTGAGTCACCCTAAAGTTTAGCGGTGGCCTCCGTTGCAGAACTCAAAGCCACGAAATCGCTCAGGGAATCCTTCCAAAACGCCATTGGAGCCAGCCCAATGGCCGGCGAAAGCAAGCAACGCAGGCGTGAGTTTTCGGGACGCGGCGCTGGCCTGTGAAGCTCTTTCATCTCAATTGACTCCAGTTCCGCAGTAGCGTATCCGGCCAGATCGAGGGCTGCCCTCGCAAACTCCTCATAACTAACACCATCACCGTCATTCACTACATGAAAAATGCCCGGCCGATCCACTACAGCTAATTCTCGCAACCGCACTGCTAAGTCTCGAGCGTAAGTGGGTGTGCCCCAGGCATCTCGAATCGCTTTCAGTTTTTCGCCATTACGTGCTCGTTCAACAATCGTGCTCAGAAAATTGTTCCCGCCGACGCCGAAGACAAATCCAGTTCGCACCACGATCGTTCGGTCATAAGTCGTTTGCGTGCGACGCTCGCCTTCAAGTTTCGACAGCCCATAGACACTTTCAGGACTCGGATCATCCCGCTGTGTATAAAAGCCTTCTTTCCTTCCATTGAAGACGTAGTCCGTAGAGATAGTTGCGAACGCTGCACTCACCGCTCGGCTGCCCCGCGCCAAATTTTCCGGCCCGCGAGCGTTGGCAGCGAAGGCGCGTTCTCTATCTAACTCGCAACCATCCACGTCCGTCCAAGCGGCGCAGTTGATCACAACGTCCGGCCTTTCCCTCCGGAGCGTTTGCGACACCAGGTCCGAATCGCTGATATCCAGGCTTGCGTGATCGAAACGGAGGACATCGTCACCGCAGGAGGTACAAAACTCAGACACTGCCCGCCCTACCATTCCGCCCGCCCCTGCAACAAGCACTCTCAACTTAAGACGCCCTCGGCGCCGTATTGGGCACGATAATACTCAAGGTAAGCGCCGCTCCGGGTTCGCTCCAGCCAGGTACCGTTTTGTTGATACCACTGGATCGTTTTCCGCAGTCCGCTTTCCCAGGTTTCGCGCGGACGCCATCCTAATTCTGTTTCAATTAACGAAGGGTCTATAGCGTACCGGCGATCATGGCCCGGCCGATCTTTTACAAATCGAACCAGTGAACGAGGTTTTCCCAACGTGTCCAATAAAGACTCAACCACGTCCAGGTTACGCCGCTCGTTGCGTGCTCCGATGTTGTAAACCGCTCCCGGCCGGCCTTTTTCCATTATCAATGAAATCGCCCGGCAATGGTCCTCGACGTATATCCAGTCTCTTACGTTGAGGCCATCGCCATAAACAGGAATGGGCTCATCACTCAGGGCATTGGAGATCGCAAGCGGCAGGAATTTTTCTGGAAACTGGCGCGGCCCATAATTGTTACCGCACCGGGTTATGACAATATCGAGGCCGAACGTGTGATGGGCGGCACGAACCAGATGTTCCGCTGCTGCTTTGGAAGCAGCGTAGGGGCTGTTTGGTGCAAAGGGAGACCCTTCTGTGAAGAAGCTATCTTCTTCTTCAGGCAAACTGCCCATTACCTCGTCTGTTGAAATCTGAACAAATCGTCGCACTCCCCGTTCCCTGGCAGCGTCGAGCAAGACCTGCGTACCTATCATGTTTGTACGCAGAAATTCACCGGCAGACGCGATACTGCGATCAACGTGTGATTCCGCCGCGAAATTAATGAGGATGTCCGTGCCTTCTTTGAGAGCGGCCAAGACCTCCTGCCCGTCAGTTATGTCTCCACGAACAAAGTGGTGGTGTTCGGGAGCTAGTCCCTCGAGATTATCCATGTTGCCGGCGTAAGTAAGCGCGTCAAAATTGGTGATGACGCTGGACGGACTCTCTTCCAACAACAATCGGACGAAGGTAGAACCAATGAACCCAGCGCCACCAGTAATGAAGAACGTTTGCTCTGAACGGGCCATAAATTAAGACTAACAATTAGGCTGTTTGCTTACAACTTGAAATCTAAGGGTCCGGATTACGGGACGCCGAGTGCAGTTTTTATGGATTCAAAAGGCTGCTTGACCCTGCCACAACCTGCGGCTAGACTGCTTTTTCTTCTGGAATCGCCAAACTACCCAGTAAATGATGGCGCGGGGTTTACGTTCGAAATTTGATGAGTACTTCTGCAAGCAACAAGATCCCGCTGAAGCCTTCCACCGATGAACTCCTGACAGCTTCTCCCCAATCGCATCCTGAGTTGCCTGATCAACCCCTGGTGACGATTGAGCCAAGCAAGTTCTGGCGTTCCATTGATTTTCATGAGTTGTGGACGTACCGCGAATTGTTGTATTTCCTGACGTGGCGCGACGTCAAGGTGCGCTACAAGCAGACGCTCCTCGGAGCCGCGTGGGCAATTATTCAGCCACTCTTCACGATGATCATATTCAGTCTGTTGTTTGGCAGACTCGCCGGAATAAAGTCGGATGACATCCCCTATCCAATGTTTGCCTATGCGGGGCTTCTGCCCTGGACCTTCTTTGCGAATGCGGTGACGAACAGCGGCAACAGCCTGGTCGGGAGTTCAACGCTGATAACTAAGATCTATTTCCCGAGAATGATTATTCCAGGCGCGGCAGTAGCGGCCGGCCTGATAGATTTCGCTCTGGCATTCCTCGTTCTGATCCCGATGATGTTTTACTACCGGGTTTCACTGACTGCGAACATCTTGCTGTTGCCAGTCGTGATCATACTAATTACGTTTCTGGCGCTGGCGGTGGGAATGTGGATGTCCGCTTTAAACGTAAAGTATAGAGACATACGATATGCATTGCCGTTTGTGATCCAATTGCTGATGTTCGTGTCTCCCATTATCTACCCTACCAGCATGCTAAGTGGAAAGCTCAAAGTCCTTGTCTCTCTTAATCCGCTGACAGGGATCATTGAAAACTTTCGCGCGTCGTTGCTGGGTAAACAAATAAACTGGTCATCGCTCGCTATCTCGGCCCTCATAACGTTGCTACTGCTTCTGTACTCGGCATATTCATTTCGGCGAATGGAGAGGACCTTCGCCGACCTGGTCTAAGACAATGAAGCCCCTTATTAAAGTGGATAGTCTGAGCAAATTGTACCAGATAGGCGCAAGAGAGGCGCCTTATCAGACGTTCCGCGAGGCAATCACGCAGACGGTGCGTGCCCCGCTTAATGCGATGCGGCGCAGCCGAAATGGTCGTGATAATTCCATTTGGGCGTTGGACAACGTGAGTTTCGATGTTCAAGCAGGTGAGGTCGTCGGCATTATCGGCCGCAACGGAGCTGGCAAGTCGACCTTATTGAAAATCCTTTCGCGAATTACGGAACCGACAGCCGGCCGGGTCGAACTGTGGGGACGCGTCGGTAGTCTTCTTGAAGTGGGTACCGGGTTTCACCCGGAACTGACTGGCCGCGAGAACATTTTTCTCAACGGCGCCATCTTAGGAATGAAGCGCGCTGAGATCGAACGCAAGTTTGACGAGATAGTTGCTTTTGCCGAAGTTGAGAGATTTATCGATACTCCGGTCAAGCGATACAGCAGTGGCATGTTCCTGCGGCTGGCCTTCGCGGTGGCCGCTCACCTGGAACCTGAAATCCTTGTAGTGGACGAGGTATTGGCGGTTGGCGATGCCAGCTTCCAGAAAAAATGCCTCGGCAAGATGAGCGATGTTGCGAAAGCTGGACGCACGGTATTGTTCGTTAGCCACAACATGGGAGCAATCCAGGGACTGTGTGAGCGCGCGCTCTGGTTAGCAGGGGGCAAGCTTGTGGGCCAGGGTGAGGCAAATCAGGTGGTTGCCGAGTATATGGAGATGGTGGGCCAGGACATCGACGTCCAGGCCGGGAATGCTTCGGCTGCTCTATCTATTCGAAAAGTGAATTTGAGGAATGAGAAGGGAGAGCTTACCAGCAACTTTTCCTTCGGGAGTTCCATGGCAGTTGAAATTCACTATGATGCTCGGGAGCGAATCGAGAAGCCGTATTTTTGGATTAGTGTTTCGAGCAAATTTGGGCCAATCTTTGCGGCCAGCATGTTGTTAGATGGTAAGCGGCCAGAATATTTGGAAGGCGA
>JALZOO010000517.1 GCA_030913905.1 Acidobacteriota bacterium | reverse complement strand
CGACGGGTGCCGCCGTGGTAGCAACGTCGACCGAAGGTGCTCAAGAAATCATTCGACGGGACGAGACTGGACTGCTGGTTCCTATAAGCGATGTGCAGAGTCTGGCAGACGCGGTGTCGGGCTTACTTCAAGACGAAGCAAAAAGGATTCGCATTGGAGCGGCTGCCCAGGAACAGGTGGAAACTCAGTTCAGCATTGGGCGAATGATTGACGAGACTGAAGAGATTTATAGAGCGGAGACTGCGAAAGCCTAGCTTGTTAACGAGGTATGTAATTTCTTGCCCGGCCATGGCTCACCATGATTCATAAAACAAACCTATACCGCGTGCTTCACGAAAATGGCTTCTCACTCACAATGCATCAATCTTTGCAGCGAGAATAAAATCGCTTTCGGTTAGACCGTCAATCTTGTGGGTCCAGATTGTCACGTCCGCTTTGCCCCAACCAAAACAAATATCCGGGTGGTGCCACTGTTGCTCGGCAAGATCGCCTACGCGATTCACAAACGCCAGCGTCTGTTTGAAATCCTCGAACTTGTACTCTTTGCGCAGGTGATGTTCGTTTACAACTTCCCAACCATCGAGCTGAGAATTGAGCCTAGTGATCTCGTCCCCTTTCAGCGGAGGAACGCCGCCGCGGCAGGGAACACATTCTCGACTTGCAAGTTCATTCATACAGTTTACCTTCGTCCTCAACCAATCGAATCCTAATCTCCTTCGTTGGTCTCCTCGAGTTCATCTCGCAATCGTTCTCGTTCGGCATATAGCTTTGCCAGCGGCGTCGTGAGCGCGATATTGTCGTGCTGGGCCGGATCGAATCCACGCGCCGACATCTCGCGCTCAAATTCCTCCTCTACCGCCCGCAATCTTTCTTCCAGTTTCGTCTTTGCGGATGCTTCGGAATCAGCAGACATTCTGAACCCATTCTACACTCAGTTTGTTCATGCCCGCAGTGAGTTGAATGCCATTCGATTGAACTTGCCGGCGCGCCTGGATAACGACGGATTCCCGGCTTGCTAAGACAATGCAGGAACGGATAGTCTTACCAATAAGCCTTCTGCAATACACAAAATTCACTAGCGAGTAGACAGTTTCGTCTGATGCGAGACCGCTGTTCGCACGGGAGAAGTTAGTGGCAGACATTCGTCCTTTTAAAGCATTACGCCCGCTTGCTGAACGGGCTGCCCAGGTGGCCAGTGTTCCCTATGACGTTGTCAATACGGAGGAAGCGCGCGCGTTGGCGGCTGACAATCCGTTGAGTTTCCTGCATGTGTCTCGGCCGGAAATTGATTTACCCGAGGGCACTGACATCCATAGCGATCAAGTCTACCGAAAGGCCCTGGAAAACTTCGATAAGCTCATCAAGGAATGCCCGCTCCTGGCCGAAGAGGCTCCCAGCATTTATTTATACCGCTTGATAATGGGCGAACACGAACAAGTGGGCCTGGTTGCAGCTTGCTCGATCGACGAGTATGACCAGGATCTGATTCGTAAACATGAACGCACCCGCCGCGACAAGGAAGACGATCGCACGCGTCACATGCTGGTCCTGAAAGCCCAGACCGGCCCCGTTTTCTTAACCTATCGAGCGAGTCGCGAAATCGATAGCATGGTTATGGAGACGATGATACCTAACGCTCTATTCGACTTCACCGCCGAAGACGGAATTCAGCACACAGTTTGGCGCGCACCAGATCCAGTGCGGTTCGTGCAGGCTTTTCGTGAAGTTCCGGCTCTTTATATCGCTGATGGTCACCATCGTGCTGCGAGCGCCGCGCGCGCTCGGGCCGAACTCAAGGAACAGAGTTTTGGACACACGGGCGATGAAGACTACAACTTCTTTTTGGCTGTAATGTTTCCGGATGATCAGTTGCAGATCCTTCCATACAATCGTGCAGTTCGCGATCTAAATGGTTTATCGAGCATGGAGTTTCTCGAAGCGGTTCGCAGGAGTTTTGAAGTAAACGAGAAGGGAACTCCTGAGCCTGTGGGGCGAGGCGAATGGGGCATGTACCTTGAAGGCCGCTGGTATACGCTGAAGCTTCCTGCCGGCACATCCCCTCCGCGAGGGATTGTGGACTCGCTTGATGTCAGCATTCTTCAGGATCGTTTGCTCGATCCGATCCTGGGAATAAAGGACGTCCGCACGGACAAGAGAATTGATTTCGTCGGAGGCATGCGCGGCACAAAAGAGCTCGAACGGTTAGTCAATGAGAAGAAGGCGGCGGTCGCGTTTTCATTGTTCCCGACCACGATTGATGACCTGCTGCGCGTCTCAGATGCCGGCGAAATCATGCCCCCTAAATCAACGTGGTTTGAACCTAAGCTGCGCGATGCTTTGTTAATACATACGATCTAAAGACTGAAGACCGCCGACCGGCGACCGACGACTGACGACTGAAATGCGAGTCTTAATCGCTGACAAATTCGAACAATCGGGGCGCGACGGGTTAGAGGCCCTCGGCTGCGAAGTTTCCTTCCAACCGGATGTGAAAGACGAGTCGTTGGTTGAAGCGATTCGCGAAACATCTCCCGACGTGCTCGTTGTGCGTGGCACTAAGGTCACAGAACCAATGCTGGCTGCCAGCCAGATTAAACTCGTAGTCAGGGCGGGCGCGGGATACAACACGATTGACGTGGCAGCAGCGTCGAGACGAGGCATCTACGTTTCAAACTGTCCTGGGAAGAACTCCATCGCAGTCGCCGAGCTGGCCTTTGCTCTTATTCTCGCTCTCGATCGTCGCATTGCGGACAATGTCATCGTTCTCAGACGTGGCGAATGGAACAAGAAAGAATTTTCGAAGGCGCGCGGGTTATTCGGCCGGACGCTGGGGTTGGTTGGCGTCGGCAAAATTGGACAGGAGATGATTCCGCGCGCGCGCGCGTTTGGTATGCCCGTTATTGCCTGGAGCCGGAGTCTCACGCCTGAACGAGCGATTGCTATGGGCGTTGAATACAAAGCCACGCCTGCTGACGTCGTGCGCGAAGCCGATATTGTGAGCGTACACGTGGCCCTTAACCCGGACACGAAAGGGTTTCTCGGCAAAGAGTTCTTTGGAGCGATGCGTGAAGGCGCTTACTTTATCAATACCGCGCGCGGCGAGGTGGTTGATCAGGCTGCACTCGTCGATGCGATGCATTCTCGTGGGATCCGTGCCGGACTGGATGTTTACGCAGGCGAGCCAACGTCGGGAACCGGCGAATTCAACGACGAGATTCGGATCGAAGCCAGCCTCTACGGCACACATCATATCGGCGCCTCGACCGATCAAGCGCAGGAAGCTATCGCTGCCGAGACGGTTCGCATCGTGCGTGAATTCAAGGAAACGGGAAAGGTCCCGAATGTTGTAAACCTGGCGCGACAAACACCGGCAACGCACCGGTTGGTTGTACGTCACCTTGATCGTCCCGGCGTGTTGGCGACAGTGCTGGATGCTATCAAGGGCGAACACATCAACGTGCAGGAGATGGAAAACATCGTGTTTGACGGCGCCGCAGCCGCGGTCGCCCGGATCAACCTGGACAATGCGCCTTCGCGGGAGTTGCTGGATAACCTACAGTCGACGAATGCTGACATTATCGAGTTGGACCTGCTCGAGTTGAGTATTTGATGAACACCACCATAATCACTGGCGCATCAAGCGGCATTGGCGAAGTTTTTGCGCGGCGGTTGGCGGCGCTGGGGCGCAACGTGTTGCTGGTCGCCCGATCCGAAGACAAGTTGATCACGCTTTGCAATGAGTTGGGGCGCTCAAACAGTATTCGCGCACAGCATGTGGCTATGGATCTGAGTCAACCCGAATCACCGGCGCGTTTGTTTGAAGAAGCGGAAAAACGTGGATTGACTGTCGACATGCTGATCAATAACGCGGGCTTTGGTTCCTTTGGCGACTTCGCCAAGGGAGATCTGGACCGCGAGTTGAACATGATCGATTTAAACATCAAGTCCCTGGTCGAGTTAACGTATCGATTCCTAATGCCCATGCGCGAGCGCAAGCAGGGAGCAATCATTAACGTAGCATCAACTGCAGGGTTTCAGGCGGTGCCGTTTATGGCAACCTATGCCGCCACTAAAGCATTTGTGCTTTCGTTTTCGGAGGCGCTGTGGGAGGAGAATCGACCACATGGCGTAAAGGTGATGGCACTGTGTCCCGGGGTCACGGATACGAACTTCTTCGAAGCTGCTCGCGGGCAAAAACCGCCTGCCCGTGCAGCGCAAACGCCGGAAGACGTGGTTGACACGGCGTTGCGCGCACTTGCTCGCGGCAAAAGCCATGTCATCTCCGGTTGGACCAATCGCGCGATGATGGAAGCGGAACGACTGGCGCCACGTTCGTTGGTAACCCGAATGGCGGGACGCATGATGCGAGATCAATACGATGAGAAATGAATAGTGAATCGTAAATAGTAAATCGTAAATCGTGATTCGTAGTGGTTGGTCTTATGCAAACGGGATGCGGCGAGGTCAGGACGCAAATATTTCGTACCATTCACGATGTAGGATTCACTATTTACGGAGACAGACATGACAGAACGGATTCATAACTTTAGTGCCGGCCCAGCGGTTCTTCCAGTTCCCGTGTTGGAAGAAGCTCAGCGCGATATGTTGTCTTTGCCCGGTGTTGGCATGTCGTTGATGGAAATCAGCCACCGGTCCAAAACTTTTGACGAGATTTTCGCGCGCGCGGAAAGTGGTTTAAGACAACTCCTTGGGATACCTGAAAACTACCACGTGCTCTTTCTTCAGGGTGGGGCGAGTTTGCAATTCTCAATGATCCCGATGAATTTTCTACCTTCCGGGGCCAGCGCTGATTACATCATCACCGGAAGTTGGGGAAAGAAGGCGCTCAAAGAAGCAAAGCGCGCGGGAACGACAAACGTCGCTGCGACGATGGCCGATGGCGGCTTTACGCGAGTTCCCGGCAATGATGAGCTCAAGCTTGATGCGAACGCCGCGTACGCTCACATCACAACCAACGAAACAATTGAAGGCGTTGAATGGAAAAAGGAACCGGAAGTTGGCGATGTCCCGTTGGTGGCTGATGCGTCGTCAGACATTCTTTCGCATCCAATCCCGATTGAGAAATACGCTCTGATCTATGCGGGAGCGCAAAAGAACATGGGCCCTAGCGGTGTAACGCTGGTAATCCTGCGCGACGATTTGCTCCAGCGGATTCCCGACGGACTTCACACCATGCTCGACTATCGCACTCACGTCGAGAATAAGTCTCTTTACAACACGCCGAACACGTGGGGTATTTACATCATCAGTCTGGTCAGCAAGTGGTTGCTCGAAAAGGGCGGTCTTACGGCAATGGAGCGGGAGAATGAGGAGAAGGCGGGACTAATTTATGACACGATTGATGCCACCGACTTCTATCGTGGACATGCCGACGCTGATGCGCGATCGATCATGAACGTTACTTTCCGCCTGCCTTCCGAGGAGCTGGAGAAGAAGTTTACTTCGGAAGCAACCGCGCAAGGCTTGGACGGCTTGAAGGGTCATCGCTCCGTGGGCGGAATTCGCGCGTCGATCTATAACGCATTTCCACTTGCCGGCGTGAAGGCACTTGTCGAATTCATGAAAGAGTTTGAGAAGAGGAACGGCTAAGCCCAGCAAGAATGTAGCCTTGAAGGTCGCAGAGTAAACACTTTGCGGCCTTTGCGCGTAATTTGTGGCTTGTACCTCTAAAATGACTTCGATGGATGCTGCCGACCAGAAAGCTTCGCCGGATAATGAGACGTTGATGTTTATCGTCGCTCAGCCGGAGGTCGGTCTAAGGCTCGACGCGTATCTGGCGAATCAAATCTCCGGGTGGAGCCGTGCGCGTCTCCAACGGCTGATCGATGACCAGGACGTGTTGGTTAATGGCCACTCCGCCAAGGCTTCGTACAAGCTGCGCGCGGAAGACGAGATAGAGGTAGAGTTAGCCCCGTCACCGTCTGCCAGCTTCGCAGCCGAGAACATTCCGCTCGACATAGTTTTTGAAGACGAAGCTATCGTAGTTGTAAACAAACCGGCCGGAATGGTGGTCCATCCGGCTGCTGGCGCCTACTCGGGAACGCTAGCTAACGCACTGGCATTTCATTTCCAGCAACTCTCCGCGCGCGCGGGATCTATTCGGCCCGGCCTTGTGCATCGTTTGGACAAGGACACTTCAGGGCTCCTGGTCGTTGCAAAGACAGATGAAGCCCATGAAAACCTCGCCGAGCAATTTCGCTCACGTAAAGTTTTTAAGAATTATGTGGCTTTGGTTTATGGAGTCGTGAAGCTGCCCACCGGCCGCATAGAACAGCCAATCGCGCGCGACCCCCGCAATCGAACGCGGATGGCGGTTGTGTCGGGTGGACGCGAGGCTTTGTCGCTGTTCAGCGTCCGCCGAAGTTACGAGTCTTTTACCTTGCTTGATGTCGAGCTGAAGACTGGACGTACTCATCAGATTCGCGTTCACCTCTCCTGGCTGAAGCATCCGGTTGTGGGCGATGAACTTTATTCTGCGGGGCGGGACAACAGCGTTCAGAATGTTCAGCTGCGGGCGCGCATTCGGAAGCTGAACCGGCAGTTTCTGCATGCTCAGCAGCTTGGGTTTCGCCATCCGCAGACCGGCGAAAAAGTGCAGTTCGTTGCACCCCTGCCAGTCGAGCTTTCTGCTTTGCTCGAAGACATTGAGAGACGCGAGGCCGACGAAGGGTCCAACAAACGCTAGGTGTTTTGGCCGCCTTGGCCGTGCGTTTGGTTTGTTCCGCCAGATGTGTTTTTATAACTAATCGAAGGATTCGCGCCTGTCTTCGACTCCCACGAAGGGCAACGAGCGCGTGTTTGCACGGCATCAAAGGACAGGTCTCCAATCCACACGCATGAAGCTTTCCATTCCTAACTTTTTACTGCGATTACTACTGCTGACGTCCGTGCTTGGCGTGGCTTCAGGAGTTTATGCGCAGCGGCCCAAGCCGCAGCCTAGTCCGACGCCACCCGTCAACGAGCAGGACTCCATTACAACTTTCATTCGACGCGTGCGACTTCCGATTACGGTCGTCGATAAGAAGGGGCAGTTTGTTCCGGGTCTCACTAAGAACGATTTTCAGGTGTTTGAAGACAGAGTGCCGCACCAGATTGAGACGTTCTCGGATGATCTTGGCGAAGCGTTACCTTTGTACGTGGTCGTCTTAATGGATACGTCGCCCTCCACCCTCGGCAAACTCAAGTTTGAACAAGAGTCGGCCTTGAACTTTATTTACACCGTCGTCAGGCCACGACGAGATCGAGTGCTGTTCGCAACGTTTGACCATGAGATCAATCTTCGTCAGGACTTTACTGACAAGCTCGACTTGCTCAACCGTGCGGTGTCTAACGTGAAAGAAACCGGCGAGCAAACCGCGCTTTTTGACGCGGTCTGGCAATTCTGCGACGAGAAGCTCAGGACAGTTGTTGGGCGTCGGGTTCTTGTCGTTATCACGGATGGAGAGGACACGTACAGCCGAGCCAACCTGCGCGACGCGATCGATATCGCGCAGCGCACCGAAACGACAGTGTTCGCAATTTCGACAAAGGCGGGGTTTATTTCCACTGTTCCGGGAGTTGAGGCTGGGCAGGTGAAGAGCAAGAAAGATCGCGAGCTGGTCACGCTGGCTGAAGAGACGGGCGGTATGGCGTTTTTCACGGGAGACATGATTACTCTCGAGCGTTCATTCACCAGGATCTCCAAAGAATTGCGTGCTCAATATCTGATTACCTACAAACCTTTGAATGACCGCTACGACGGTAACTTTCGAAAAATCGAGGTCAAACTTGCCGACGGTCGAAAGGATTTGAAAGTTAGGACCAAGCACGGGTACAAGGCGATAGCAGATAGCGTGAGGCCGTAAGGGTAAAGATGTTTGAGCGAAAGTCTAGACATTTAGCAGTAACACTTGGCGTCATCTTCGCAGTGGTGATCGCATCAGCCGTCTCCGGCAGATTGTCTGCGCAATCTCAATCCAGTTCCGAAGTCCAACAGAAGTCGAGGGCCAGAAGAACCTCTGACGAGCCACCGCCCTCGCCGTCGCCCACAGTCGCTCCCAAAGACGATGTGGCCGGCGAGTCTGATGAAGTAGTTCGGGTTGAAACCAATCTGACCAACGTCTTCTTCACGGCCGCTGACAACAACAAGCGTTTCATCAGCAACCTTAAAAAAGAGGACATACGCGTGCTTGAGGATGGCCAGCCTCAGGACATCTTCACCTTTCAGCAAAACATCGAGCTACCGCTCTCGATTGCCATTTTGATCGATACGAGCCAATCAGAGGAGCGCACCTTACCTGACGAAAAAGCCGCAGCGCGATCATTTCTTGAAGCAGTGATGCGTCCCTACAGGGACGAGGCGGCGATCGTTTCTTTCACCGGAGACGTGACCCTCGAGCAAGGTTTTACCGGCAATCTCGATCGCTTGCGCCGGGCAATTGACCGGGTCGAGTTTGTTCCACCATCGGGTTACATCGGAGGTGGCATCGTCGTAGGTGGCACGCCGCCGATTTCGGATACTAATCAGATTATGGCAGGCTCTACCGCGCTCTGGGATGCGGTGTGGGCTTCGTCTAACGAGTTGCTGATGGACTCGGCCGGCAACAGTCGCCGGGCAATCATCCTGCTAACGGACGGTGTCGACACGATAAGTCAGGTGAAGATGCATGAAGCAATCGAACTTGCGCAGAAGGCTGATGCTTTGATTTATGCGATTGGGATCGGCGACTCTTACCAGGGGGGCGTTGATTCAGGCTCTCTAAAAAAGATTACTGAGAGGACTGGCGGCAGAGCCTATTTCCCCAGGAGCGAGAGGGAACTCCGAACAGCGTTCGACCAAATCCAGCGGGAACTGCGGGAACAGTACCTGGTTGCCTATTCCCCATCGAATAAGGCACGCGATGGTTCTTACCGAAAAGTTCAGATTGAAGTGGTCGATCCTGAGCTTCGGCGGCAGAACCTCAAACTAAACTACCGACCCGGGTATTTCGCCAAAACTGATAGCCAGGGAGAGCCAGCCAAAAGGCGTACCCAGCCCTAACCGCGCAAACAACCCGTAAAAAGCTGCCAAATAAGTTATTTAGCCCATGACAAACTTGGGCCAACCTTGTTATACTGCCCCCGCGATCGGTGGGAATCGCCTTCCTTGATAGCGCATCCCTTCTCAAGTTTCTGAGAGAACTCCCATTTTCCTGCTGTTTCTGTCGGTCTCAGTTAAGCAAGCGGCCTACACGTTTGACTGAATCCAACCCAAAATACAGATGACCAAACCTGCCTCCGAAAAGTGTCGAGTACTGGTTGCAGATGACGACCTTCGGGTGTCAACGCTGCTAAGCGAGCTCCTCGAGCATGAGGGCTACGAGATGAAGTGCGCTGCAGACGGCGGCACGGCGCTCGCATTTGTAAGTTCGTTTGCGCCAGACGTCGTTATAAGTGACGTTGTGATGCCTGTCATCAACGGCATCGAACTCTGCCGTCGGATCAAGGAAAACCCAGTCACTTCCGATATTCCCGTTCTACTGATCAGCGGATTACGAAATGCACCGGACGACAGCATCGAAGGTTTGACTGCCGGCGCCGACGACTATCTGAACATTCCGTTTCGCAACGAAGAGTTGTTGGTAAAGGTTGCGAGGCTCGCGGAGAGACGTCGCATCGAGAAACATTATCGCGGTATCGTCGAGCAAGCCGCCGACATTATCTACACCCGAGACATGGACGGGTTCATCACCAGCATCAACTCGGCTGGCGCTCGGTTTTTCGGCAAGACGGCCTCCGACATCGTTGGCAGTCACCTGAGCAAGTTGATTGGAGAGGACGATGCAGCTCGCGATATAGAACAAATGAGGAACGTGGCAGGTGATTCACCGTTGCGCTCGACCTACTGCCTCAAAGATAACGAGAATCGCGAACGGTACCTTGAGGGTGTAATTACTATTGAACGGGACCGCAATGAGCGACCAACCGGAATCCGCGGCGTTGTTCGTGACATCACGGAGCAGAAGTTGGCAGAGGAAGCGCTGAGGCATAGTGAAGAACGTTATCGACGTCTGGTTGAGCTCTCGCCTGACGCAATCATTGTTCACAGCCAGGGAAAATTTCTTTACGTCAACCCTGCGGCAGTACGTCTCTGGGGTGCGTCCAGTGCCGATGAACTGATCGGCAGATCAGTACTCGACATTGTTCATCCTGATTTCCGCGACGCGGTAGAAGCGCGCATCCGGCAGGTCCAGGAATCCGGCTCGTCAACTGCGCTTACTGAACTCAAGCACCTGCGGCTCAACGGTGAGGTGATTGATGTCGAAGTTACCGGCATGCCTTTCGATTTTCGAGGACAACCAGCGGTGCAGGCAGTTGTTCGCGATATCACGGATCGTCGGCGCGGGCGCGAAGCTCTGAAGCAGACCGAGACTAGACTTCGCACGGTAGTAAGTAGCGCTTCGCTCGTGCTGTTTGCGCTGGATCAGAACGGCGTATTCACCTTGTCAGAGGGTGAAGGCCTGAAGGCAATGGGGTGGAAAGCGGGTGAGATGGTCGGGCATTCAGTATTCGAACTCTACCGCGATAACCCGGATGTTCTTAAAAACATCCGTCGCGCTCTCTCCGGCGAAACGTTTTCCTGCGTCGTTGAAGTCGGTGATGTGTCCTTTGACGCCCGTTATTCCCCTCTGACAGACGAGGCGAACAATGTTATCGGTGTCATTGGCGTGGCCACTGACATTACTGAAAACCGGAAGGCTGAGAAGGCGCTGCAGGAGAATGAAGAACGCTATCGCGAGCTTTTTGAAAACGCGAACGACATTATCTACACCCACGACCTCGCGGGAAACTTTACGTCCTTGAACCGAAGTGGAGAGAAGGTCACCGGTTTCAGCAGAGACGAAGCCGCATCAATGAACATCATTGACGTGCTGGCGCCTGAATACGTCTCTATCGCACAACAGATGATGGTGCGCAAAACGGACGATAAGGCGCCCACTGTCTATGAGCTCGAAATCATCACAAAGGGACATCGACGCGTGCGTCTGGAAGTAAGCACGCGGCTGATTTATCAAGATGGTAAACCGGTAGGCGTTCAGGGAGTCGGTCGCGACTTGACCGAACGCAAGCGATCGGAAGAAGCCCTGGCCCAACAGTCTCAGCGCGAGGCCATGACCCATCGCATGTCGCAAGCTATCCGGTGTTCATTGGATAGTTCTGAGATCTTCCACACTGCCGTCCATGAGCTGGGGTCATATTTGAACGCAGACCGTTGCTCACTTTTCTTGAAGGATGAACGATGGGGCCGGGTGATGAATGTCGCCGAGTATCATGCTGATGGAATTCTCCCGGCGGCTGCGAATTTCGAGCTCAGGGACGTGCAGGCCCTAATTGAATCGCTTAACAAGAACGGCGTGCTTTGCTTTAACGATGCCGCTAATGATCCGCGAATCGCGGATGTGTACCAGCGCATTTTATCGAAAGCCAATGTGAAGTCGATCATGTACGTGGCGATCCGGGTTGGCGACGAAGTTACCGCAGCCTTTGCGCTGTCAACCACGCGAGAGTTGCGTTGCTGGAGCGAATCAGACATAGCACTCGCCAAAGCCGTTGCTGACCAGACTGGTATCGCTATTCGGCAGGCGGAGCTTTATCAAATCGCCGAAGCTACCTCGAAACGTGAGTCGTTGGTTAACCGCGTAACGATGGCCATCCGCGCCTCGCTGAGTCTGGATGAAGTCTTGAGTACCGCAACGCGCGAACTGGGGCTGGCCCTGTCTGCTTCACGGGTGCACTTGCACCTTTACAATCCCCAGAATTCCATTTCGCGGGTACAGCACGAATACGTCGCAGATGGATGTAGCAGCATAAGTTCGGTTCACGTCAGCTACGACGACCCGATTGGCCGGCATCTCCTAAACATTTCTAAACCACTCGTTATTGAAGACTCCTTGAGTCACAACGAGGGACCTGCGGAGTTTAGTCAGGCCATACGTGATCACGCGCGCCAGGTGAACCTAAGATCGCAAATCGACTATCCACTGATCGTAAAGGATCAATTTCGTGGAGTGCTCTGTATTCATCAAACGGACCGATTACGTCGCTGGAGTGAAGACGAGTTATTGCTGGTGGACTCAGTAGCCGAACGTTTGGCGGTGGGCATGGCGCAGGCCGAGCTCTTTGAAATGGTGGCGCGCGCTAAGTCGGAATGGGAGACCACCTTCGACGCGATGTCAGACGGTATATTCATCTTTGACCGGGCCGGTCTTCTCAAGCGTGTAAACAAAGCGGGTGCGGCCATGGAGGCCTCGCATCCGCGCCAGCTGCTCGGAAGCAAGTGCTGCGATGTTCTTCGTACCACTACGGAAGAGACTACATGTGTGGTGGAGAAGGCTATTGCCGAAGGCAGGAGCGTGACCATCGAGGTCACACCGGATCGTCTAAACCGGCCCATCCTGGTTTCCATTGAACCGGTTCTCGACTTCGACGGTTCAGTTACAGCAGCGGTTTGCACCGCGCGAGACCTGTCGGAGCTGCGAAAGGTGCAGGCAGTTGCACGCGAACACCAGTCGTTGTTGACCAACATTCTCGAGAGTGCGCGCGAATCAATCTACGCCGTAGACATGGATGGTCAATTCAAATGGTGCAATAGCGCCACGCTCAGCGCGCTCGGTCTCAAACGCGAACAGTTTATCGGTCGCCACCTGTTGGATCTCGTTTACGACGCGGACCGCTCCATGATTGGTGAGAAGCTCCAATCGGCGTTGCGCGGCGAAGCGCAAACTTATGAGATGCGATATTTTTCTGCGGAGGGCCGGTTGAGGTATGCACGCGTCGATAACTCCCCGCTGGTAGTAGAAGGACGAACGACTGGTGTGCTCGGCATTGCGCGCGATATTACCGAACAGAAGGAAGAACGCGAGCGGGCGGCTCGAGCTGACAAGTTGCGGGCTTTGGGTCAACTGGCCTCGGGCGTCGCGCATGACTTCAACAACTCGCTGGCTGCGATTCTCGGCCGCGCTCAATTGCTGCGGCGTCAGGTTCGCGACGAAGCCGTCATACGCAACCTCGAGATCATCCAAACGGCCGCCGAGGACGCGGCAGCTACAGTAAGACGAATTCAGACGTTTGCCCGAAAATCTCCCGCGAAAGAGTTTGAGATTATCGACGTTGCAGGCCTGCTGAACGATGCGATCGAGATCACGCGTACGCGCTGGCAGAATGAGGCCAGACTGCGCGGGCTTGAATATGACGTTGAGTTAGACGCTGAAAGCGGCCAGCATACTTTTGGCAGCGCTTCCGAGTTGCGCGAAGTATTTGTGAATCTGATCGTGAATGCCGTAGACGCCATGCCGGAGGGCGGCAATCTCACCATCAGAAGCGCGCGAGAGAACGGCGGCTTGCGTTTACAGTTTGTTGATACTGGCACCGGCATGCCGGAGGACGTGAGACAGAAGATCTTCGATCCGTTCTTTTCTACAAAAGGGGCGCACGGAACCGGACTCGGCCTTTCCGTCAGCCACAGCATTATCGAACGCCATGAGGGAACAATCAGTGTTGCTTCGGAGGTCGGCGGTGGAACCACATTTACCATTGAACTCCCCGCATCCGAGGTAGAGTCCGAAACGACCGACAAGCCGGCCGATAGTGTCGAAATGCCGTCGCTTTCAATTCTGGTTGTAGATGATGAGCCTGCGGTGCGTGAGACCCTGGCCGAGATGCTGGAAGTGATGGGCCATCGAGTGCTACTTGCTGAAAGTGGTCAGAAGGCTTTGCAAACATTGGCTGGCAACAGTTGCGACCTGGTTTTTACCGATTTGTCGATGCCGGAGATGGATGGATGGGAAACCACGCGCGCGATACGCAAGCGTTGGGCAGATATGAAGGTAGTTCTCGTTACTGGCTACGGCACAGGCACCGCGCCGCCTACGGGCGAAGATAAATTAGTCAATGGCATCATAGGCAAGCCGTTTGATTTCGCGCAGATTAGTCAGACGATCACCAGTTTGGTAACCGACAACGCCCTCCTCGAGAATGCCATTCCGTAACAACGATTGGCCGTTCGGACCTAGTTGTCGTAATTCATGATTCCGGCGCTGGCGGTGAATCCGACGCCGAAGCCTACCACCATAGTCGGGCCTTTCCAGTCGGCTTTCTCGGCGAGCATAAAGCCGGTGGAAGCGCTCGACAGGTTGCCATAATTCTTCAAGACTTCGTAAGACGCATGCACCTTCGTGGAATCGGTTTCCAGGTGTAGCTGAGAACAAACGCCGTCTAGTATTTTTTTACTGCCGGTATGAATGAGGCAATCGTCTACCTGGCCCATGGTTGAGACGGGCGAATCCGGGTGGTCGAGCACGTTCTGCACGGTAGTCACAGCATAGTGTGCGCCACGTGACGGTACGGTCGGTCGCATGAAGTATTGTGGTCGACCATTCAACGAGGGGTGAGAGCTGTTGCTGGTCATGGTGAGGAGATTGACGTCGTCTGTCTCCTCATTCGTCAGATGAGATATCGGACCAAAGCTGGGTTTACCTTCTTCACTGCCTACGAGCAACGCAACTGCGCCGTCGCCAAAGAGCATTGATTGAATGACGAAGGTCGTATCCAACCTCTTCTGTTCAAACTGGGCTTCATTTAATTTCTGCTCCTTCCTAAGTCTTGAGAGCTCACGGTAGCCGTGGTATTCGCCGGCCAGGAGTGGCGCGACGAAGGGAGTGTGAGCTTCGGCCATAAGGACGAGTGCCATCTTTCCAGGATTCGCGGCCAGATACCACTGGGCCACTTCAATGGACTTCAATAACACCGAGCAACCTTGCGATTGCATACTGACTGTACGAATTGATCGAGATAAGAGACCGTGAGTTTTGCCGATTACTTCCGAGGCTAAGCAGGGAAGCATTTGGTCGGGAGTGTTGGTGGCGGCAACCAGCAAACCTATTTGAGAGGGATCCCCATGCCATTCTTGAATGCATCGCTTGGTTGCATCAACGCCCAGGTCGGTTGTCGAGCTTGTGGCGTTCATGGCCTTGCCTGAAAGGAAGTCGGGATAATTCTCCATTACCGAGTAACGTTGATGGACCCCCAGTGAATTGATCGTGTTGATGAGTTCGGGGGTAAGTTTATGTATGAGGGCGTTGGCCAACTCCGTGGTCTGAAATGCATGCATGGGGGTGGCAGTGGCTGTTGATAATAGGTTGACCATCTCGTTATCTCCCTGGGGAATGAGTTTCAAACTGTCTGTGAAGCTGACAAATCCGCGTTCTAGTGCAGAGTTCTTATTCAATGCCTGTGCCATTACTCTTCCAAATGATAGCGCTCCTAACTGGTGAAATGATAAAGCTTACGAGAACAGGCGACGCATCGCTCGCAACCACCATTTGGATACCGCGTATCCACTTATCTGGTAAAGTCGCATGCAAGCATTTTTGCAGGGTTTGAAGGCTGGTACGCAGGTATACAGCTGTGTATTTGGTAGCCAGGTTTTCGGCTTTGCTGCAAAAGTCGAACTTGATGCAGAACTCAAAAGGCTGATGCAATAGGTAGCAAGCATCAGGTTGGATTATCCGAAGAACATTGAATAGAGTAAGAATATGACTTTGGAAGGCAACGACCCTGAAGGGTTCTTGGAGCAGTACGGCTA
>JALZOO010000511.1 GCA_030913905.1 Acidobacteriota bacterium | reverse complement strand
AGGACATTGACGACGTGCGCGAAAGCCCGGCCTTGTCCATCATCGATCGCTTGCGTGCAAAGGGCGCGGACGTGCACTACCACGATCCGTTCGTCCAGGAAATCCGTTTTGATGATGCACACACGGAAGGGAGTGGCGAGCCGCTGTCGTCAGCCGAGTTGACGGACGATGAAGTGCGCAGATCAGACTGCGTCATCATTGTCACTGATCATAGCGGGATCGACTACTCACGAATTACTCAAGTCGCGTCGCTCGTGGTACACACGCGCAACGCTTTGAATGGAGATCTGCGACGGGAAAGCCGGGCAAAGATAATAAGACTATGAAGACACTCGGTTCGATAAACAGTGCGACTAGATTCCTCGTCGCTGTGTCTGTTCTGTTTTTTGCCGGCAGCGCCGCGAACGCGCAAACGTCGCCGGCCAAACCGACCGACGATCTTTCCGCCGCACACAAGTATTTCACTGACACCGAGTTGATCACGCAGGATGGCAAGCCGGTTCGCTTCTACACGGATGTGCTGAAGGGGAAGGTCGTCGTTATCAATTGTTTCTTTGCGACCTGCCAGGGTTCCTGTCCGGTGATGAGTCGAACCTTTTCCAAACTGCAGCAAATGCTCGATGAACGCGCCGTTAAGGACGTTGTGTTCGTGTCGATCACGGTCGATCCTGAACTCGACACTCCGGAGCGCCTGAAAAAATACGCGGCTACGATGGGCGCGCGTCCCGGCTGGTTATTGTTGACAGGGACCAGAGCCAACGTCGATTTCATTCATAAGAAGCTGGGGCAGTACGTCGAGGAGAAGGCCGATCACAGGAACATCATCATCATCGGCAATGAGCCGACGGGACTGTGGAAGAAGGCATTCGGATTAGCAAAACCGGACGAGCTCTACGCGGTTCTTGAAACCGTTGTTAACAATAAATGAGTCGATGCTCAAGCAGTTTAGAGTTCAACCTTTAGGTTGCTCTTTTCAAACATCACACAAGCTAAAGCTTGAACTCTGAACTATTTGAATGCTGAAAGTAATTAACGTTGTCGGTGCGCGACCAAACTTCATGAAGGTCGCGCCAATCGTAGAAGCAATGAAGCGGCGTGAACAAGAGTTTACGCCGCTTGTTGTTCATACCGGCCAACATTATGACGCTGACATGTCTGACGCATTCTTCCGCGACCTCGAATTGCCGGAGCCGGATGTGTATCTGGGCGTCGGGTCGGGTTCGCATGCGGCACAAACAGCCGCCGTCATGGAACGCTTTGAACCGGTTGTGCTGAGGGAGAAACCTGACTGGGTCGTTGTTGTAGGCGATGTTAATTCGACCCTCGCCTGCACGCTTGTTTCCGTCAAGCTCGGCGTAAAGACTGCACACGTCGAGGCCGGATTGCGCAGTCGGGATCGCAGCATGCCCGAAGAAATAAATCGTGTCTTGACCGATCAGATAGCCGACCTGCTGTTCACCCCTTCCGCCGATGCCGATGAAAACCTGCGCAACGAAGGCATCCCGCCTGAACGCATAAAGATGGTGGGCAACGTAATGATCGATTCGCTGCTACAGCGACTTGAGACGGCTAACAACACATCGACCATAAGGGAGACGCTGGGCGTCGCAGGAAAGGCTTATGCGGTGCTGACTCTGCATCGGCCTTCAAACGTCGATGAAGGCGAGAACCTCCGCGGGATAGTAGACGCGCTCGAAGATATCTCGCGGCGCGTGCCCGTCGTTTTTCCGGTTCATCCACGTACGCGAAAAACTTTGGCTGAGTTTGGATTGTCAGGACGAATAGAACGGCTTGAAAACTTGCGCTTGATTGACCCACTTGGCTACCTCGATTTCCTTCAGCTCTTCAGCGGGGCCCGCCTGGTGCTGACAGATTCGGGTGGCATACAGGAAGAGGCGACGGTGCTTGGTGTTCCTTGTCTGACGCTGCGGGACAACACCGAGCGCCCCATCACAATCGAGATGGGAACGAACAAACTCGTAGGCAGGGATCGCGCGAAAATTGTTGAGGCCGCCTTTGCCGCACTCGACAGTCCGACCAACAAAGACCCCCGTATTCCGCCGCTCTGGGACGGCCACACTGCCGACCGCATAGTCAGCGCACTTCTTGAAATGTCAGTTCCTGCTCTGTAGCCTGCTAAAGTAGTAACCCGCCAGATGAGTATTGTTCGAAAGATAAAGCGCGCAGTTCGCGGCGAAGTGGCTCCCAAAGCAGCGGCGCTCGAGGCGTTGCGACGCAGTAGCGCTGCGATTGCCGCCCGTCGTGAGCGAGCCAGTTTGAAAGAGCGCCAGCAGGAACCTGCGCGCTTTCGACCGCCGTTCGACAATATCAGTGCTTCGGAACTGCTCGATCACTTTCGTAATCGTCAGACTCCAGTTTGCTTGCCTGGGTTTTCTGAGGCGCAAACCGTCTCTGCCAACTTCCAGAGAACACTGTTCCCTGAAGAGACTGCAAAACTGCTCGACAAGGCGGAACGGATTGTTAATCACCATAGATGGGCGTTGCTGGGACTCGAAGAACAGGATTTCGGCCTGGAGATTGATTGGCATCGCGATCCACTTTCCGGCGCGATCTGGCCGCGCGACTATCATGCAGATATCAACCTC
>JALZOO010000494.1 GCA_030913905.1 Acidobacteriota bacterium | reverse complement strand
CTACGAATGGGCTGAACAAAAACCCGTTGCGTTGGCATGCAGACATAACGCGCCTCAGAAGTCTGGGGTTTGAGCCAAGCGTAAGTTTGGAGGATGGATTGTCTTCCACCGTTGAGTGGGTTAAATCAAATGCGTAGCATCGGCATTGTCTCCTTTGACCTCGATGATCGTTGGATTGGAGGCCGCTACTATCTTCAGCATCTTATCAAGAGCGTGCGTGCCCTGCCTGCCGCCGAGCAGCTTCCTATCGCCGATGTTTGGTGGCAGCACGAGCCACCAATAGATCCTTTTGCTGAGGTCCGGTCGGCCATTGACAGAAGGATCGTGATTCGCACGCCCGCCAACCTAATCTCCCGGTTGCAGAGAAAACTTCGCCGCACTATGAACAACATCTCTGATGCCAGAGACTTGTTTGAAGACATGGACGTCGGAGTCCTGTTTCCTATTTTGCCTTGCGAATCGCCTGGCGTTCCCTATGTCTTTTGGCTGCCCGATTTCCAATACAAACATTTGCCTAATCTCTTCGATGAGAAGTTATTAAGCTGGTTCGACCATCAATATGAGTCGAATGTGGCAAAAGCCGATCTCGTCGTTTTGAGCAGCCATCATGCGCTGCGCGATTTTCATCGCTTCTTTCCTGCAGATAAAGAGAAAGCGCGCGTTGTTCACTTTTGCAGTATGCCTGACGATGGTTGGTGGGTGAAGAACCCCATTGACGTTGCGCGGGCGCACGGCATTGCTGGCCCGTACTTCTTAATCTCAAATCAATTCTCATCGCATAAAAACCACATGACTGTGTTTGAGGCGGTGAGGATATTGAAAGAGCGGGGACTGAAGGTGAATGTTATTTGTACCGGAAACACGTTTTGCTTTCAGAACGAGGACTATTTCGCCGGCGTGAAAGCCTTTATCGGGAATAACGATTTGAGTTCTCAGATAAGTATTCTGGGAATGATTCCGCGAACAGAGCAGGTCGCGCTGATCCGAGGATCAATGGCAGTGCTGCAACCCTCTCGATTCGAGGGCTGGTCAACCGCCGTCGAAGATGCGAAGACTCTCGGTAAAACTCTGCTCGTGAGCGACATTGAAGTGCACCGCGAACAACTTGGCGAGGATCATCCCTCCTATCTCAACGTTGACGATTCCGAGAGTTGGGCCGCAGCCATGCATGACACTTGGTTGAGTGGCGCACCCGGCCCCGATGCTAGAGCGGAGGCCATCGCTCAAACGCAACTAGCTGCGCGGCAACTCGCCTACGGGCGAGATCTGGTCTCCGTCATGCGTGAAGCTATGTCAATCCGCAAATAGTTATAGGCGATGTATGTCCTTATCGCGTAATTGATGAGTAAACCGAAGAAGCTATTTATGTCAAAGCTTATACGGAAAAGGTTCTCTCCGACTATAAGACTGGTGCGGTAATAATTCCTGAAGTTAGCGGAGAAAGACGCGAATCGTATCTTGATGACTGACCCGCCGGAGCGTTTTAGTTGGGACACAAATGTGTTTTATGCACACAAAGCAGAACGCCAAGACGTTCCAAGGCGGGCGTGAGATCGTTAATGCCCACTAAGACGCTCTTAATTTGTTCGCCGTCATTCGCACTCCGCGGCGGGGTCGAGTCCATCATAAATGACCTGTGTCGCGAACTTCCGCATCTCGGTTGGAACGTTGTGCTGGGCCTGGGGAAAGGAAGTCGCTTCAACGACGTTTCAAAATACCGACAGACCTACCCAGATCTTCCGATCGTGGAGATAGATGGCACACGCGGCACACGATTATCTCGAGTTGCGGCCCTCAAGACAGTTATTAGAAAAATAAATCCAGCTATCGTGTTGTCGGCGCGCGTCTATGACACGTATGCGGCTGTTAACGAGTTGAAAACAGACAACGGCAGTCCGCGTTTAGCCATAACAATTCAGTCTTATGAGCCGCATTATTTTTATGACGCACGTTCATTCCGCGAAAGTGTCGACTTGTGTGTGGCCGCGGGCAACATGATTCAGGCGGCAGCCACAAACTGGAGCGGTCTTCCCGTGGATCGTGTTGTAAGCATCCCCTCAGTGGTGCGGCCACCGAACCGAACAACTTCACCGCGCCGCCTCGGCGATCAGATACGTATCGGTTACGTCGGTCGTCTGGACCAAAGCGATAAGCGAATACTCGACCTTGTACCTTTGATAAAACATCTGGAACGACTGGGCCTGGCTTACCATTTTCGTGTGGTCGGTGATGGGCCGGACAGGATTTCGTTAATTGAAGATATTGGGAGTGAGATCGCCCTTGGTAGGGTTCAGTTCCTCGGATGGAAAGATCACGCCCACCTATATGAACACGTTTATCCAGAGCTCGACTGTGTGGTCAATTTTTCTCCAGCCGAGGGCGTGTCAGTCGTTGGCGGAGAAGCGATGGCGCATGGAGTTGTTCCTGTATTTTCAGAATTTATCGGCATAAAGACAGAGGGGCAGTACTTAAACGAAATAAATTGTCTGACTTTTCCGGTGGGCGATGTTGACCGGGCTGCAAGAAACATTCAACGACTTGGCACGGAGCCGGGGCTGCTCACACGACTTTCAAGAGAAGCTGCGGTCAGAATGCACAAAGGAAGATATTCCTTCAAGGATGTTATGAGTGCATGGGCGGGCTCTCTCGATCACTGTCTGGAACAGTCACCAAGAAATGGGACAATGCCCGACTTAGGTCTGCCAGCAGATGGTCGCCTCACGCGCATTGGGTTACCTCCAGCAACTGCACAGCGAGTGCGGGACCTAATGGGCCGAAAATACAGACATAATGATCCCGGCAGCGAGTGGCCCAGCGGGAGCGGGCTCATGACCGAAGAAGCCGCCAAAGAAGTCTTGCAATTCGGAAGGAGCCACGAAAAGAAGAATGAGGTTCGGAATCGCTCGGATTTCATCCCCTCGTTATCCTTGGGTTGCTTGTAGTGACTTACTCGTTAAAACAAAAAGTCGGAGCCGCTATCTATGACCTACCGCGGTTCCTATGGTCTATCCGACCATCGTCTGCCAGGCCATGGGTGTTTATGCGTAATCGCGATGAACACCTAATCCCGGATTCGTCCGGCTCTTACGCGCGATGCGACTGGCTTTGGACCTCAGACCTTCACATAGCGAAGGTCTTTCCCTTCGTTGGCCGCGCGCTGATGAAGCGAGCTCTTAACGATCATCCAATAGCCTTTCGAGCTGAACCGGTGCAACGTCAGGAAACGCCTGATGTCTCATTCATCATCGGTCACCGCGGTCTGGCGCGCGTCCCACATCTGTTGGCCACGCTCTCCACGATTGCCGCCCAAGTCGACGTTGCGTTCGAATGTATTGTCGTAGAGCAATCCAATGAACCCGAGATTGAATCCCTGCTGCCCTCGTGGGTGCGTTACGTTCACACGCCCTTACCTTATCAAGACATGCCATACAGCAGATCGTGGACTTTCAATGTGGGTGCAGAACTGGCGCGCGGCAGTCTGTTGATCTTGCATGACAATGACATGCTAATCCCTGAGGATTACGCGGCGCAGTTCGTGGCTCACCATCACAAAGGCTATGAAGTAATCAACATCAAGCGTTTTATCTTTTATCTCGATAAAGAACACTCGGAGAGAATTATGACTTCCGGCCGGCTGAGACTGAACCATCCGCCGGAAACGGTGGTACAAAACCTTGAAGCTGGGGGCAGTTTCGCAATTACCCGAAACGCGTTTTTCGATATCGGTGGGTTCGATGAATCTTTTGTCGGCTGGGGTGGCGAGGACAACGAATTCTGGGAGCGGGCGCAGACGCGTTCAGTCTGGCCGTTTGGTTATGTTCCCATTGTGCATCTTTGGCACGAGAATCAGCCCGGAAAGTCTGATCCAAAGCGGCGCACCGCAGAGTTGCTCGAGGAGCGTTCTTCGATCCCCGCGGCGAAGAGGATTGAGGAACTGCGGGAGCTTTGCACGAAAAGTAGATGATGAGTACGCGTAGCGGTATCAGAACCGGGAGCGATAGCGACCGGGTGCTGCTTAAACAGAAGCGACGCGAGCGAAAGCAGCCAAAAACACCGCTCTCTTGGTTTAGACCGACCCGGTCGCTACCACCACCCCACGCGGGATGCCCGCGCGGGGACCCCGGTCCGCTCCCGGTTCTGATACCGCTACCTGGACCGCAAAGGTCTATTGGAATTTGATTATCAACATGCCAAGCATTTCAGTAATGGTGCCAACGTATAAGCGCGAGGCGGTGCTTGTTGAGACTCTCGAGCACCTGGCGCGGCTGGTTAAAATCGGCGATGAGATTCTGGTCATTGACCAGACACCGGACCATGAACCCGCCACGACCAGTGCTCTGCAAAAGATGTGCGCCGACGGCACCATCCGTTGGTACAAGCGTTCCAAGCCAAGTCAGAACGAGGCAATGAACATTTCAGCGCTGCTTGGCCGCGGTGAGATATTGCTGTTCCTCGACGACGACATCATCCCGTTTGACGACCTGTTGGAAGGACATCGGCGAATGTTCCTGGCAGCCGATGAACCGCCGGCGACGTGCGGGCACGTGCTGCAACCGTGGAATGAGACTGCCGTTGATAACGTTGGAGACTTCGACATGAAGTTTGATGCCGCCTATTCCAAGCCATGCGACATTCGATTCCTGATGGCGGGAAACTTTGCGATGAGGCGGGAAACGTATCTATCAGTCGGAGGGATGAACGAGAACTTCATCGGCTCAAATTACCGGAACGACAGCGAGATGGCCTACCGAATTTGCGCAAAGACTGGAAGGCAGATCCGCTTCGTTCCGGAAGCCGGGTGCCGCCACCTCTTGTCAGGCGGTGGAAACCGGGCGTTTGGCGCCAAGGACACCTGGGGACATATCGGCGGATCGATCGGCGATTATTACTTCGCGCTGAACTGTCTGCCGTTTCCGATGAAGGTCCGTCACATCCTGACGCGGTTTGTGCGCGCGCCTTTGAACAGAAACACTGTGTCACATCCCTGGCTTGTCCCATCCATGGCGGTCCGCGAAGTCGTAGCGTTCTTAAGAGCAATTGGTCGCCTAACACTGCGGCCATATAAGGGTGTTCGTCCGCTGGAAAGTTACGGGCCAATTGTTGATATGTCAGCCGACAGTGTTGAAACGCACGT
>JALZOO010000490.1 GCA_030913905.1 Acidobacteriota bacterium | reverse complement strand
CGCCGTTTAAAACGTATTCATCAGCTTCCCGGCGAGCGGTTGAGCGAGAACCGACCACATCCGAACCTGCGCCCGGCTCAGTTAGACCATATGTCGCGAGCTTTTCGCCCTTCGCCTGCGGCACCAGATACTTTTGCTTCTGCTCCTCCGTTCCCCACGTTAACAGCGTCAACGAATTCAAACCGGTATGCACTGACATGGCCACGCGCATAAAGGTGTCAACCGCTTCGAGCTCTTCACACACGAGGCCCAGCGAAATGTAATCGAAGCCCGCGCCGCCGTATTCTTCCGGAATGCACACGCCCAGCAGATTCAACTCAGCCATCTTTTTGAAGACGGAAGGCTCGAAATGCTGCTTCTCGTCCCACTCCTTTATGTAAGGCGCAACTTCCTTCTGCGCAAACTCGCGCACCGTCTGCACCAGCGCCTTATGGTCGTCAGTCAATTCGAATTCGATCATGGGAATCTCTCTTCTGAAATTGGGTGAAATTAAGACCGGACATCTTATCCAGTCCAATGTCCAACGTCCAATGTCCCGGGTCAAAAACACTGAAGGGCGCCGGACATTGGTGTCCAGTTCTCCGAACTCTGTGCGTCCTCTGCGATCTCTGTGTCTCTGTGGTTGAGTTTTTCTATACTTCAGTCACCACAGAAACCCAGAGGACACAGAGATTGCAAGAGAAAGCCGACTAGGAGGCCATCGACGCGGGAGGCAACTTTGGACGTCGGACTTTGGACGATATACTTCCCTCATGCCGAAAAAGTCGAAGTCGAACGTTGTAAAAGTTGGTCTGATCCAGATGAGCTGCGACCAGGAGCCGGATGCAAATCTGGCGAAGGCGATCAAGCGCATCGGCGAAGCCGCAAAGAAAGGCGCGCAGATAGTTTGTTTACAGGAGCTCTTCCGCTCGCAGTATTTCTGTCAAACGGAAGACATCGCGCTTTTCAAACTTGCCGAAACCATTCCCGGGCCAACCACTGAGGTGCTAGGCAAACTCGCAAAGCAGAAGAAGATTGTTATCGTTGCTTCACTCTTTGAGAAACGAGCGGCCGGTGTCTACCACAACACCGCAGTGATCATCGATGCCAACGGAAAGCTCGCGGGCAAGTATCGCAAGATGCACATACCCGATGACCCTCTCTACTACGAAAAGTTTTACTTCACGCCGGGAGATCTCGGGTTTCAAACACACGACACTTCATATGGAAAGATTGGGGCACTGGTCTGTTGGGATCAGTGGTTCCCGGAAGCAGCTCGCCTAACGGCTTTGAGTGGTTCGCAGTTTCTTTTTTATCCCACGGCTATCGGCTGGCTTCCCGATGAAGACGAAGAGATGAACCAGGCACAACATTCGGCCTGGGAAACAATTCAGCGCGCGCATGCAATTGCGAATGGTGTTTACGTTGTGGTGGTAAACCGCGTGGGACGCGAAGGAAAGCTCACATTCTGGGGCCAGTCGTTCGTTGCCGATCCCTTTGGCCGCATCATCGCGAAGGCCTCAGCGGACAAGGAAGAAGTGCTGGTAGTGGATTGCGATCTCGAAAAGATCGAGGAGACGCGCCAAAACTGGCCCTTCCTGCGCGACCGGCGAATCGATTTTTACGCCCCTATCTCCTCTCGATTCTTAGAACCCGAAGCCAAATAACCCTTCATGCCGACTCCAGCCGAACTCGGTTACCGCATGCCTGCCGAGTGGCATTGTCACACTGCGACCTGGCTTACCTGGCCCAAGGATCCTGAAACCTGGCCTGACCGCGTCCCGCAAGCTGAAGGGATCTTTCTTAAGATCATGGCAGCGCTTTCTCCTAACGAGACGGTAAACCTACTCGTCGATGATGGAGCTACAGAGGACGCGGTGCGCACTCGTTGCACTTTCGCGGGCGCGGAGAACGTTCGTTTCCATCAAATCGTAACCATCGATTCCTGGATACGCGATTACGGGCCGAACTTCGTCGTCAATGAACATGGTGGGCTCGCTTACAACGATTGGATTTTCAACGCATGGGGAAACAAGTACGAGGAGTTGAAGAAAGACGACTCAATTCCGGCGCGGCTGGAAGAGGTGCTGAACGTTCCACGCTTCGAACCAAGCGTCGTCATGGAGGGTGGATCGATTGAGGTTAATGGCGCGGGCTGTGTGCTGACGACGGAGCAATGCCTCTTGAATCCAAATCGTAATCCGCAACTGAGCCAGGCAGAGATTGAGAAGTACTTAAAGGATTATTTAGGCGTCGAGAAAGTCTTATGGCTGGGTGAAGGGATTGTCGGTGACGATACGGATGGACACATCGACGACATCGCGCGCTTTGTCGCGCCGAATGTAATTGTTTGTGCCGTTGAGGAGGATCCTCTTGATGCGAATTACGAAATCCTGCAAGACAACCTGAAGCGCTTGGAAACAATGACGGATGCTCGCGGACGATCTTTCGAAATCATTCCTCTACCGATGCCGGGAATGGTCGGCGGCGCCAGCACTGACGCGCGCAACCTCGATCGCCTGCCGGCGTCATACGCCAATTTCTACATTGCCAATAACGTAGTGCTTGCTCCTATCTTTGGTCATGCGAATGATCAGCGGGCCCTTGCAACTCTCGGGCGCGTATTTCCGACTCGTAAGGTCGTTGGTATCAACTGCGAAGTATTGGTCTGGGGCATGGGAACAATTCACTGTCTAACCCAACAACAACCAAAACCAAGACCATAATCCACAGATTACACAGATTAAGATAAGACAAAACGGCGGTGTTCCAAACTTCTTGTCCCGAAATTAATTAACAGCCCAACTTTGTGGCCTGTCGCCTTGAGGTAGTTAATCACTTGAGCTTCCTCGGTTCCACTCATTCGCGACAAAGCTTTTAACTCCACAATCACCGAACCATAGCAAATAAAGTCCGCACAATAGGTGGTGTCTAAAGGGTGCCCCTTGTAAACGATCGGACAGTCTTCTTCTCGCAGGAACGGGATTTGTCGCCTATCGAATTCTATTGCGAGAGCTTCCTGATAAACGGGCTCCAAAAATCCACAACCCAGCAGTCGGTGAACCTCCATTGAGGCGCCAATGATTGAGTACGTTCGAGGATCGTCTTCGGTGAGATTCTTGAGCACTGATAAATTCTATCAGTGCTTTCCTTTAATCTGTGTAATCTGCGTAATCTGTGGATAGTATTTTCTTAGCAACATTCTTGGCATCATCCAAGGTCACCACTCTGCCATCCAATTGCATTTCATAAACAACTTTTGTGATCTCTCCGATTGCTGGTCCAGGTTTTAGACCCATTTCCAGCAGATGCCGGCCCAGCAAGATTGGCGGCGGCGCACCCTGCGTGACTTCCAATTCCCTTGCACGTTGAATAAACCACTCCTGCGCTTCAGCGTCATACCATTTTTCGCGCGGCACCCACTCCGCATTGCGTCCCAGCGAATCTGCCTTGGCAACGCGATACAGCAAATCCATCTCACACTTACGGGCCAGCCTCCGAAACGCGCCGTCGCCGACTTCATCTCGCTTCCTGTAAAACTCGCCCGGCTTCAAATGCTCACCCACAAGCGCGATCACCTGCCCGCGCACGTCGTAACCGTCCAACGTATGAATGTTCAAGCGGTCCAGAAAAGTTTCAGTAGGCGACACGCCCGCTTCTTCGTGTCCGCGCGAACGCAGCCGTCCATCGACAAACTCCGTAGTCGGCGGTTTGCCAAAATCGTGGGCTAATGCGGCCAGCATGACAGTGGCTTGTTTTGCGTAGGGCAGGTCATCGATTAACTCGCGCGCGCGATCGATCACCAGTTGAGTATGAACAAAGACGTCGCCTTCGGGATGCCATTCGGAGTCCTGAGGTACATCGATCAAGGCTTTGATCTCGGGAAACAACTGATCGATCGCACCGAGTCTGTGCAGCCAACCCAATCCGACCGAGGGACGGCGGGCGTCCAGCAGGAGTTTTTCCACCTCACCCCACACCCGTTCGGCTGGAAGGTCTGAAAGATCAATGGTTCGACATAACTCAACCGTTTCCGGTTGGACCTGAAACTCAAAACGCGCCGCAAGCTGCGCCGCGCGCAAAACGCGCAGACTGTCTTCAGCAAACGTGTCGGCCGACACTGCTTTCAAGTCGCCGTTTTGAATGTCCTGCCGGCCGTTGAAGGGGTCGATGATTTCGCCCGTTAATGGATCTTGCAGGATTGCGTTAATGGTGAAGTCGCGCCGGCGAGTCGCGTCTTCGATGGTCATTGAGCCATCGCCTTCGATTACAAATGCACGATGACCGCGCCCGGACTTCCGTTCGCGCCTGGGCAACGACACATCCAGGTCGCTTCCGAGTTTGTAAACCGTGAATGCTTCACCAACAACATTCACTGGTCCGAATTGATCCAGCAGTGCCCGCAGGTTCGCAGGTTCAACGCCATACACTTCAAGGTCCCAGTCCTTCGGTTCCAGGCCCATCAACATGTCGCGCACACAGCCACCAACTAGCAGGGACCGGCCACCTGCGTTGCGAATAGCCTGCGATAGCGTCAGAACTTTTTCTGGAATCGACGATGGCATAAGATTCGAAAAATAAACTCTGCTTGCGTTAGTAGGCATCGGTCATGTCAGGTTCGGCTTTGCCACCCGATGTGAGGCGGTGGCTCCGCCCCGCCGACAACAGCCAAACTATTTCCCGGGCTACGCCCCTGGTCCGGGCTTCGCCCTTAGCATTTATGGGCCAGGGCCCACACCAAGGGCATAGCCCGAAATACAAGGCGCATCTCTACGGCGGGGCATAGCCACCGCCTCACATCGGGCGGCAAAGCCGAAGCTACACCAACGACTTTTGGGGTAAAGCTAATTAACTCTGGCCTACCAGAGGCTGCACGAGTTAGCAGCGGCATTATGCTGAGTTTATCTTCTTTCGGCTATCTCGATGAGATTGCCGCCGGGATCGCGAAGGAAAAATCGAGAGGCTTTATCGTCGAGAATGATTTCAAGACCAGCGCCTCGGAAGTGAGTTTCAGCAGCTTTGATATCGCTGACTGAATAGCAGACGTGCCGCTTGCTGGCTTCGTTCTGAACGCCGTCTTCGAGGGACAGGTGAAGTTGAGCAGAACCAAGCTGATACCAGGCGCCGCGATTCTGGTTTGGCCCTTCGGGTTTCGGAATCTGCTTGAGCCCGAGCACTAACGCGTAAAAATGCTTGGACGCTTCCTCCAAAGTGGCAGGGACCGTCA